>JAGQHR010000377.1 GCA_020431745.1 Candidatus Eiseniibacteriota bacterium | reverse complement strand
TTTGCGCCCAGTCAGTGGAAGGTCTACCTCGACGGCGAGCTCGTGTTCACCCACCCCTACACCGGTTCGTTCTTCGAGAGCTTGCGGGTCAATCTGACGGGAGAGAACGAGACGGACGCGGTCGCCATCGACAATCTCCGTGTCTATGGGACGAACCACGTCTGCTGCCTGGGTGAAGAGTGCATCATCACCAACGAGCGTGATTGCGAGGGCCTCGGGGGCGTCCACCATCGCGAGCTCGACTCGTGTAGCCCCGACAATCCCTGCGGGCCGCCGACACCGGTCGAGGACCGCAGCTGGGGGGCCATCAAGGCGATTCATCGCTGACCGGGGCGGGGACAGAAGTCCCCCGCCGCCGACGGGACCGTAGCGACAGCAGCGGGTCGGCGAACGCGGGGTGGTAACAGACCGGGGGGCGAGGACGGGACCGCCTAGGCGGCTTTGCGAGCCTCCACGCGCTGCCACTCCGCGAGAACGCGGTCGGGCCCGTGCTCGCGCAGCCGGGCCACGTCTTCGAACGGAACCACCCGGAGCGCCTCTTCCAGCGTCGAGAGCCCCAGGAAGACCTTGAGCAGCGCATCCTCGGCCAGGCTCAGGGTGTGGGTGAGCGCCGCCTGCCGCAGCTCGTCCGGATCGACCTGCTTGTTGATGAGGATCCCTTCCTGTGCGGAGGGGATCCACAGCTCGTTGACCGCCGCACGGCCGCTGAATCCGGTGTGGTTGCAGGCACTGCAACCCTTGCCCGCTCGCCATTGGATGTCCGGAATCTCCCGGAACCACTCCTTGGCGATCTCGAGCGGCGGGTCGATCACGTCCACGCAGCGCGAACAGTTCTTGCGGATGAGGCGTTGCGCCAGCACGCCGTTGAGCGTGGACGCGATGCTGTTCGGCTCCATTCCGATGTGCTCCAGGCGCTGCACCGCCCCGGTGGCGTTGATCGTGTGGAGCGTGCTCAGCAGGAGGTGTCCGGTCTGCGCGGCGCGCAGGGCCATCTCGGCGGTTTCTCCGTCGCGGATCTCACCGACCATGATGACGTCGGGGTCCTGACGCAGGAACGACCGGAGGAAATGCGCGAAGGTGTTTCCGATCGCGGTGTTGACCTCGGTCTGGCAGATCCCCGGATGCGTGTACTCGATCGGATCCTCCGCCGTGAGGATCTTGATCTTCGGATCGTAGAGCGTCCGCACCGCGGCATAGAGCGTGGTGCTCTTGCCCGATCCGGTCGGCCCGGTGACGAGGATGATCCCGGTCGGCCGCTTGATGAGGGACTTGAACTGGTCGCAGATGCCGGGGCTGAGCCCCAGCGCCTCCAGCGACTTGGGCGCCTTCTTGTGATCGAGGACGCGGATGACCATCCCTTCCCCGAAGCGGCTGGGCACGGTGGAGACGCGGAAGTCGACGTTGCTCAGCTTGCCGTCGCGCCGGATGAGCATCCGGAAGGACGCGTCCTGCGGCCGGCGCTTTTCGGTGATGTCCATCTCACACATCACCTTGAGACGCGCCACGACCGATCGGTAGCTGTTGTGGAAGCTGTCGTCGAGCTGCCCCAGTCGATAGCGGTGGAGCACGCCATCGACGCGGAGGCGGAGCGCCGCTCCGTTGACGGTCTTCTCGAGATGGATGTCGCTCGCGCCCAGTGCGAGCGCGCGGGAGATGATCGTCTGAACGATCGTCTCGACGACGGGGCTGTCCTTGGACGAATGACCGAGGTCGCGCGTCTCGGCGACATCGGTCTCCAGCACCTCGATGCCCTCGTCGTCCTGCAGGAAGTCTTCCGGCTCCTTGTCCGGCGCATCGTCGCTCACCACATCGGACCAGAGCGCCGAGGTGTCGACTGGCTCTGCCGACTTCTTCGACTTCATCGAAGGGAGATACGGGCGCTCGCGCCGCGCCGCGGTCGGCCGGGATGTCTTGGCGGCTTCCAGATCTCCCGCGATGTCGGCGGCCGGAAGCATGTCCCACGTGTCATCGCCGGTGTCTCCGCCGTCGGGCGCGTTCGCCTGGCCGTAGAGCCGCTCGTAGAAGCGGACCACGGCGCTGCGCGAGGCGAGATAGGCGTGGACGCGCAGCCGAGTCATGCTCGCGACGTCGTAGATGCAACGCGCGCGATTGGGGTCGGCCAAAGCCACCGAAAGGTCGCGACCCTCCAGACGGAAGGGGACGATCTCGTTCTGCGCCGCATAGGCGGAGCTCAGGACCGAGCGGAGCGACGGAGCCGCTTCGACCTGCTCCAAGTCGATCATCGGATAGTTGTGCTGCTGGGCGAGGAATCGGGTCAGCGTGTCTTCATCGACGTGCTGCTTGCGCAGGAGGACGTCGCCGAGGAGTCCGCCCGATTCCTTCTGCTCGGTGCGCGCCTGTTCCAGCTGTTCGTCCGTGATGACGCCGCCGTGGACCAGCATCTCGCCGAGCGGAATGCGCTTGTCGTAGGCGATGAGGATGCTCTGGAGCTGCTCCTGGGTGAGGAGACCGCGGTCGAGGCAGATCTGCCCCAGGGGCGTGCCGGGCCGCTGCTGCTGCTCGGCGATCACCATCTCCAGCTGGTCTGCGCTCAGGTATCCATTCTCGAGGAGAATGTCCCCCAGCCGCTTTCCTGCCATCCGCGTCCCCCGCTCCGCTCTCGAGTCCCCGGTCGTCGTGGCTCGCCCGCGAGCCGCGCCATCCGGGACGGATTCCGATCTTCCGCCCCTGCGGTGTATCGGCATGTTCGAAGGCGTTGTTGAATCCCGCGCCGGAACCGGCTGCCTTCGGGAACGCACGGGTCGGTCCTGGGGAGAATCCGGGCTCGCCGGCGCCGGGCTCGACCGGGATGCGGCCCGCGAGTCGGAAACTTTTGCCGAGCTCCGCTGGATCGCGGGTAGGATCTCGGTTCACGGACGGAAGCAAAGGTGGAGAAGGAGGAGAAATGGCACGCCACATCCCCGCGCCCTCGCTGATCGAGGCGGCCGGCAACAAGCCCAAGCGGATCGAAGAGTTCATCGGCCGCGTGAACAGCGGCACCGACGGCGTCAGCATCGCGCGGATGGAGAGCCCCCCCGGATGGGAGGAGCCGGCCCAAACCCCGGAGTTCGACGAGTACACGATCGTCCTCGAGGGATGCGTCGTCGTCGATCACGACGGCGGTTCGTTCGAGGTGAAGGCGGGGGAGGCGGTGATCGCGCCGGCCGGCGAGCGCGTCCGCTATCGCACCCCGGAGGGCGCGCGCTACGTGGCGATTTGTCTGCCGGCGTTCTCACCGGACAACGTCAACCGAGAGCCGGACTGATCGCGCGGACGCGCTCGGTTCAACGGGTGAGGGCGAGGGAGGCGCGCATCCGGTCGTGGGCACGATCGGTCCGCCAGGCCAGGTCGACGCGGATGCGGGAGAGCAGCCCGGGGTAGTTGACGTTCCGTTGGATGCCGATGCCGAAGTCGGACCGCCAATCCTCACTGCGAGGCAAGCGGAGTGCGCTCACGCCGGTCCATCCGCGTTCGCCCCAGACCGCGCCGAGGTCGGCGAACAGGACCGGTTGCAGTCGCAAGGAACGCACGCCGGGAATGTTCGTCTTGCGGAGCGGATCGATGGCCGAGAGGAAGTCGACGCGAGTCACGAAGGAGGTGGCTCCGACCAACGCGCGCGGAGGATGTCCACGCAGAGTCGAAGATCCGCCCAGGTCCGGCAACATCTGGCGCGGGACCTCTCCGCCGGCGGCGGCGGCCGCGATTTCCAGCTCGATGCTCTCGAACGGGGGCTGGGTACGCGACGTATGGAGCTCCGCCCCCAGCGTGTAGAACTCGCGGTCACCGCCCAGCGCGCCGCCGAACGCCGTGCCTTGGAGCCAGGCTCCGCGCATCGGTTCTCCGAAGTCGGCCCGGGTCCAGCCGACGCGCGCGATGGAGCCGTGCATGCGTCCTTCGTCGATCGACGGGTTGGACCAGGTATGCGGATCGGTCTGCCACAACGGATCGAGCGCGGAGGCGATCGATCGGTCCCGCCGGTCGGTGAGCCACCCCTCGACGAGCCAGTTGCGAGAGGGCCGGAGCTCGAGCCCGACGAACCGTTCTTCCCGGTCGACGTAGCTCTGGTGATCGAGCCCGAGCAGCGAGGCCTGCAGCGCGTTCACCGGCGGACGGTCGGTGCCGAAGGGGACGGGGCGGCGTGAGTATCCGCCGCGGAGCGACCATGCGGATTGCCGATCGAACGACTCGAAGAGTCCGCCGCCGGCTTCCTTGCCACCTCCGGTGATCCGGGTGCGGAGCGCGCGCGGCATTGCGGCCGGTGCCCGCGGGACGGCGGTGAACCCGATCCAGGCGTCCCCCTCGTAGACGCCGCGCCAGTACGAGCGATCGAGTCGTCCCTGGGCCTGGATCCCGGGTCCGCGAAGCCAGCTCACCGTGACCGCGCCGCCGGAAGTCATGCCCTCCACTTTCGAAAAACCGACGCTCGGAGAGGTGGAGAACCGGATTCGATCCCAGCCG
>JAGQHR010000376.1 GCA_020431745.1 Candidatus Eiseniibacteriota bacterium | reverse complement strand
CGAGAACCAGGGGCATGCGGGCGCGCAGGAGCGTCGTTCTCACCGGGGAGCCCTCCGTGGTCGGCCATCCTCGCCGCGGGCTCGGGGTGCCGTGGAGATCGGATCGGTTCGGTCCGCCCCGGCCGCCCGACGGAGGATCGTCTCGGGATCGATCTTTTCCCGCCGCGGATCGAGGATGGCGACGATCGTGCCCGCCCGCATCACTCCGATGCGATCGGCGATCGCGAGCGCTTCCGGGATCTCCGAGGTGGAGACGACGACCGCCGCGCCATCCTCGGCCAACCGACGGATCCACGCGTGGATTTCCTGCTTGGCGCCGACGTCGATGCCGCGGGTCGGCTCATCGAAGAGAATCGCGCGATGTGGTCGATCCAGCCAGCGGGCCAGGAGCACCTTTTGCTGGTTCCCGCCGCTCAGCGTCTGCACCGCCACCGTGCTGCTCGCCGCCCGGATCCGCAGCCGTTCCATCATCGTGCGGGTGCGATTCCGCTCCAGGTCTCGGCGGATCGTGCCCGCCCTCGCGAGCGCGGCGAGGCTCGCGAGGCTCGCGTTCTCTTGGAGACTCCGTTGGAGGAGGAGGCCCTGTCGCTTGCGATCTTCGGGCAGGAAGACGATCCCGGCGCGCATCGCCGCCCGGGGCGAGCGAAACGGGCCGCGCGCACCGTTCAGCTCGACGCGACCGGTCAGCGGTCCCGTGGCTCCGAAGAGGGAGAGCAGGAGCGAGCTCCGTCCGGCCCCGACCAGCCCGGTGATCGCGAAGACCTCACCAGCCGCTACGGAAAACGTGACGCGGTCGAGGTGTCCGGGCCAGGAGAGGTCCTCCACGCGCAAGAGGGCGCCGACACGGTCGGCTCCGCTCGGACCGGGGGCCGCGATGCCGAGTCCGGGGACTGGTCGGGCGCCGACTGTGGCGTCAGGTACCGGGATGGTCGCGGGGCCCGATGCCGTGACCGTCGCGGCGCCCGGTACTGCGTCGACTTCGCTTTCCGGCACGCGTTTCGAGGCCCGGTCGATGGTTCGCCCGACCATCTCGCGGATCAGGGTGTCGTGATTCACTTCACCGATCGGACGGGTCGACACGTGGGTGCCGTCGCGAAGCACGGTAACCCGGTCGGCGAGCGCGAAGATCTCCTCCAGGCGGTGCGAGATGTAGAGGATCGAGCGCCCGTCGTCGCGCAGCGCCCGCAGGAGAGTGAAGAGCCCGTCCAACTCGTGGGGAGTGAGAACCGCGGACGGCTCGTCGAGCACCAGGATGCGGGCGTCCAGCGAGAGCGCGCGTGCGATCTCGAGCAGCTGCTGTTGGGCCACGGTGAGCGACGCCGTGCTCTGGTCCGGCGGCACCCGCAATCCCACCTGGTCCAGCCAGCGACGCGCTTCGGTGCGCAGGCGCGTGCGGTCGATGACGCCCCCCGTGCCCGCGGGCCAACGCCCGAGGAGAACGTTTTCGGCGACGGAGAGGTGCGGGACCTGTGTCAGCTCCTGATAGACGATCGCGACACCGGCGTCTTGCGCTGCGGCCGGAGTGCGCAGCTCGAGGATCTGGCCCCACAGTCGCAACGAACCCGCATCGGGACGGTGGACGCCGGAGAGCACTTTCATGAGCGTGCTCTTGCCCGCCCCGTTCTCCCCGACGATGGCGTGGATGCTGCCACGCGCCACGGTGAACGAGACGTCATCGAGCGCCCGCACGCCCGGAAACGTCTTCGTCACCCCTTCGAAGACGAGCGCCGGCCCGGCTCCGGGATCAGGATTCGGCGGTGAAGACACCGACCTCGACCGGAATGACCGCGGGAGGCGTGCCGCCGTCCAGCAAGGTCTGAATCGCCTGGATCGTGAGCTCACCGATCTTCTTCGGGCTCTGGATGACATCGCCGAAGATGGCGCCGTCGGCGATCCGTTCGCGCGCTTCGGGCGTCGCGTCGTAGCCGACGATCTTGATCCGGCCGACCTTGCCCGCGGCTTCGATCGCGGCGAGGGCGCCGAGAGCGGAATCGTCGTTGATCCCGAAGACGCCGTCGATCTGCGGATGCGACTGGAGCAGATCTTCCATCACGCTCACGGCCTTGTCGCGTTTCCCCTCGGCCGAGAGCTCGGCCACGATCTCGATGCCGGGAAAGTCCGCCAGGCGCTCTTTGAATCCCGCGACGCGGTCGGTCACGCTCGCGACCGTGGGATGGGTGAGGATCGCGACCTGACCCTTCTCGGAGAGCGCGCGGGCCATCAGCTCAGCCGCTTGGCGCCCGCCGGCGCGGTTGTCGGAGGCGATGTGCGAGACCACTGTCCCCAGTCCGGAGGTCGAGGCGATGTCGGCCGTGAAGACGGGGATCTTCGCGTCGTTGGCCGCGACGATGCTCGCTCCGACGCTGCGTGAGTCACAGGGACAGACCACGATGGCGTCCACCCGCTGCACGATGAACTCGTCGATCTGATTCGCCTGGCGCGCAGGATCGAACTCACCGGTCGTGATGAAGAGCTCGTAGCCGAGCGGGGCCGCGGCCTCCTGCAATCCGGAGCGCAGCTCCTGGTAGAACGCGTGCTGGACGGTGAGGAGCGTGACCCCGATCCGGATCGGCCCGGACTTCTCCGTCGAGGTGGAGCTCGTTTTCGCGCCGGTGTCGTCCGTGCCGGTCTTCGTTTCCGACCCGGATTCCCCTCCACCACAGCCGAGCATTCCGGCCGCGACGACCAGCAGGAGCGCGCCCAGCCCCCGTCGGGTCCGGGCTCCGGGCCGCCGCCGCATCCCCGCACCGTGCGATGTTTCGTTCATGGCTTCCTCTCTCTTTCGATCGCCGTCTTACTGCGTGGCTAGGAGCAGAAGGTCTCCGAAGAGCGACGAGTCCTTGCCGCCGCTCATCCCGCGGGTCCACTGCACCGCACCACGGAAGCCGTCACCGTCGTTGTCGTTCGCGATGTAGCAGAAACCGAGCACCGACTCCGGCCGGAGCGCGACCGCGGGCAGCGCCGAGCTCGGAAGAAGCAGCTCGTAAACCGTCCGGCCGGGCTCGACTCGGACGGCTGCCTGCGCGCCTTCGACGCGGCCGGTGAGCCCGCGTTCTCCGTCGTACCAGCACCAGACCAGATCGCCCTGATCGGTTTTCGCGATGCCGAACTCCAAGTCGGTCGCATCGTATCCGAGCGCCTGCGAAGGGGCCACGGAAATGCCGAGCTGCACGGAGTCACCCTGCCAGATGGCGGCTCCGTCGTAGGGTTGATAGAACTTGTCGTCCTCCACGATCATGGCCACGGCCAGGCCGGGAGGACCGTAGCGGACGGCGGTCCGGACCGTGCCGAGATCCGAAACCGCGCGCGTGAACTCGGTCTCGTACCACTCGGAGAGATCGCCGTCGATCGTGACGTGCGTCGCGGTCGGCAGCGCCGGCTGCGTGGGGGCGACGTGTACGGGCATGCGCAGACGCTCGTCGCCGAAGACCAGCTCCGCGTCGGTGGCCCCCGGAGGCGGAGTCACGCGGAAGTCGACGTTCAGCGTGGAGGTGTCGAGACCCGGTCGCCAATCGTGCCGGATGATCGGGACCTGCCATCCCTCCGGTGCGGCGATGCGGATCTCACTGTCGGAGGAGAGACCGGCCAGACTGAAGGCGCTCAGTCGCAACGTCGCGGAGGTTCCTTCGTGAATACGGAGACGCCCCGCGTCGGCGCGCAGGAAGATCCGTTGCGGATCGGAGACGATGCCGACGGTTTCTCCGTAGAGCACGCGGCCCGCGTAGGCGAAACGCAGCATCGCATACGAATCGAGATCGGTCGCGAGCCGGAGCGCGACCTCCACGGAATCTCCGGCGTCGATCGTGATGGGACGGCGCCAGGCGTGGCGCGGGATGGCCTCCCAAAGCGCCGGAGGAAGAATCCACTCCGCGGTTCCGGAGATCGGGCCGGTCCCCTCGTTGTAGATGCGGGCCCGCGCGATGCCGTGCCCGCGAACGAGGCGGTCCGGAATCTCGACCCGAATCGGTCCCCGCACGAGGACGGGACTGGTCGCCATGTCCGCGGCGGGGTCGATCCAGACCCAATCAGCGACCGTGCCCGACTCCGTGTGGGCGAGAATCTGAACCGGCTCTGCGATCGCCGAGCTCGGGGCGCCGTCGCGTTCCAACCGCAACGGGATTTCCCGGAATCCGGACGGTGGGATCTCGACCGAGCGTTCGCCGAGCTCTGCGCGCAGTCCCGCCGGTGCCTGCGCTTCCAACGTGAACCGGAGTGCGCGGTCCCGGTGGTTGTTGACGACGCGAACCACCGTGGCACGGGCCGATCCGGGGTTTGCCGGGAGAGAAACGATCCGTGCGTCCGGAGCGATCGCGACGACTCCGTTTCCGGTCACGCCTTCCCCCAAATCCTCCAGCCAGTACGCGCTCGGTTGCACGCCGGCCACGAGCGGGCTCTCCAGATCGGGAGGATCGGACGAAGGTAGACGCTCGACCTCGAGGATCACGGTGCGGATCTCGTTCGCGTCGA
>JAGQHR010000375.1 GCA_020431745.1 Candidatus Eiseniibacteriota bacterium | reverse complement strand
CGCCCTCGCTAAAATGCGCCCGGCCGGGAACATCGCATTCGGAGCCGGCCCGGCGCTTGCGCTAGCATCCGCGTCCATGGAGCAGGAACCGGTCACCACTACCGAGCCCGAGGGGGCGGCCCCCGCGGGAGTCATCCGGTCGGGGCGGCTGGCCGGACGTTCGCTCACCTCCGCGATCCTCGTTTTGGCACTGCCGGTGTTTCTCGACCAGCTGCTCTCCGCGACGGTGGGACTGGTCGACAAGATCCTGACCGGCGCCCTACCGGCGGCCGCGACGGCTTCGCTCGACGGCGTCGGAACGGGATCCTACGTCGGCTGGTTCCTGGGAATCGCGATCAGTTCGGTCGGGATCGGTTCGCTCGCGATCATCGCCCGCGCGCTCGGCCGGGGCGACGTACGCGAAGCGGATCACGGACTGGGGCAGGCCCTGGTCGCCGCCGTCGGTTGGGGTGTGCTCCTCTTCGTCCTACTGCAGACGGGAGCGCCACTCCTGGCGCGCGTGTCCTCGCTCTCGCCCGAGGCTTCGGACGCGTGCATCGTCTATGTCCGCGCGATGTCGTTCGGGGCGCCCTTCTTTTCCGTGCTCCTGGTCGGGATCATGTCGCTGCACGGCGCGGGCGAAGCGGTCCGTCCCTTCCTCGTGATGCTCTTCGTCAATACCGTCAACATCGTGACGAGCTGGCTGCTCTCCGGATCGATCGTGCACGTCTTCGGCCAGACGCTGGTCTCGCCCGGGCATCTCGGCGTCCAGGGAATCGGATTGGGAACGGCGATCGGACACGCGACCGGCGCGATCGCGATCCTGATTCTGTTGGCGCGCGGGGTGAAGGATCTGCGTCTTCAGCGTTGGGCGCTCCGCCCCGAAGGTCCGATGATGAGCCGGATCATCCGCGTGGGAACGCCCGCGTTCCTCGACGGGATGGGGATGTGGTCGGGCAACATCATCGTGATCGGCATCGTCGGCAAGATCGCGCTGCAGGAAGCGGCTCACAGCGACGCGATTGCGGGGGCGACCAAGGTCGGTCTGATCGGCGCGCACATCATCGGGGTGCAATGGGAGGCGCTCTCCTTTCTGCCCGGGTTCGCGATGGGGACGGCGGCAGCCGCGCTCGTCGGCCAGTTCCTCGGGGCGGGAAATCCGCGCATGGCGACGCGGGCTGCGCTCGCGTGCTTCGGCATCGCGGCCATCTTCATGGCGTCCGCGGGCGTCGTCTTCTTCTTCGGAGGCGAGTTCCTCACCCGCCAGATCAGCCGTGCGCCCCTCCACCTGGCGGTGGTGCCCAAGCTGCTCAAGATCTGCGCCGTGGTCCAGATCAACTTCGGGCTCGCGATGGTGATGCGCGAGGCGCTGCGCGGGGCGGGCGACACCCGCTGGGCGATGGCGATCAATTGGTTCAGCACCTACGCGCTGCGGGTGCCGTTCGTCTATTGGGTGGGGTACCACCTCGGTCACGGCCTGGTCGGAGTCTGGTTCGTGCTCTGCGGTGAGATCGTGGCGCGCTCGCTGCTCTATCTCGCCCGATTCTGGCAGGGTGGCTGGAAGCGCATCGAGGTGTGACCGAGGGCGCGGATCGCGCGTGCGCTACGCCGCCTGGGCCGCTCCGAGATCCGGGAAGTCGGGGTCCGCGATGTCGATCTGGGCCGGCTCGAGATAGTCACGCGCATAGACCAGGTGGAGCTTCTGCCCCACGAAGAGATCGAAGAGGGTTTTGTCGATCTGACCCTGCTCCATCATCTTCCCGAGGATGCCCAACGCCTCCTGCAGCGTGCGGCCCGGTTTGTAGGGACGATCCTTCGCAGTCAGCGCTTCGAAGATGTCGGCGAGACCGATGATCTGCGCTCGGATCGGCAGGTCGTCGCCCTTCAGACCGTCCGGATAGCCGGAGCCGTCGATCTTCTCGTGGTGCGCACCCGCGAGGAAGGGCACGTTGCGGAGCTTCTTCGGATAGGGGAGCTTCTCGAGCATCTTCACGGTCGCGACCACGTGCTCGTTGATGACGCCGCGTTCCTCGTTGGTGAGCGTGCCCTTGGGGATGGTGAGGTTGTAGACCTCGTCCTGCGTCAGGATCGGACGCAAGCCGCCGTCCGGTCCCGCGATCTGATACCGGTCCGCGATCTGCTGGACGCGTTCTCGTTCGGGCGGAGGCATGAACTCGCTCCCGAAGTTCGAGTGGCGGAGGAAGGCGAGGTCCGCTTCCAGCTGCTCCTGCCAGGCTTCTACGCTCATGTCCGGATCGGGAACGGGAGGGGTCAGCGCGGGGTCTGCCGGTGCGGACGGGTTCGAGCGCAGCCGGGCGATCTCCCGGTCCCGCCGCGCGATCTCGAAACGGGTCGCCACCAGATCGATCCGATCGTGGATCGTTTCCAGCTTGGTCGCCTTGTCGACGACGTGGACGGGCGTCACCACCTTGCCGCAGTCGTGGAGGAGCGCGGCGACCTTCAGCTCGTAGAGCTCGTCGTCGGTCAGGGTGTAGTCCCGGAACGGGCCTTCCTGAACCTGGCACGCGGCTTCCGCGATCATCATCGTGAGCACCGGGACGCGCTGACAATGGCCGTAGGTGTAGGGGGACTTCTCGTCGATCGCGGTCGCGATCAAGTCGGTCAGGCCTTCGAACAGTCCCTTGAATCCGTCGAGGAGCCGGCTCTTCGTCAGGGCCACGGCGCATTGGGACGCCAACGATTCCGCCGCCGAGACCGCCTCTTCCGAGAAGCCTCCCTCGCTGCCCTCGCGTCGCGGATTGATCAGCTGCATGACTCCGATGAACTCGTCGTCGTGATCGCGCAGCGGGATGCTCAGGACGTCACGAACCTGGTAGGCGTGCGTCTGTTCCAACCGCTGGAGGAGCCGCTTTCCCGGAAGATCGCTCGCATCCCCCCGGCGGATCATCGAGCCGTGCAGATCCTGCACCTTCGCCAGGCTCGCTTCCAGGGGGCGGTCTTCCTCCCCGGCAACACCTTCCAGCTCGGACAAGCGATCGAGAGCGAGCGAGCGCACACGGGCGACGCAAGGGACGAGCCGCTCCTCGTCCGTCACGATGTAGATGACGGCTCCGTCGGCATCGACGATGTGCTGCGCGCCCTCCGCCACCAGCTCCAGCAGACGCTGGACGTCCTTCTCGCGCGTGAGCGAGATTCCGATTTCGTTGCTACTCCGGATGACGTCGAACGAGCGCTCGATGCTCGTGGCCATCTGGTTGAAGGCGCTGCCGAGCTGGGCAAACTCGTCGTTCGTCCGGATCGAGACCCGGCTGGCCAGATCTCCGCGCGCGAGTGAGCGGGTCGCCGTCTGCAGCTGGTGGAGCGGAACGAGCTGCCGGCGGATCTGCATCAGGCTGAGAGAGATCACGACCAGGAAGGTCAGCAGCATGACGAGGATGAAGACGAGCCGGAACCGGTCGAGAGGCGCGAAGACGTCCGCCCGGGGCTCGCTGTGGACCAGGGTCCACTGGGTGTTGAAGTCGTAGCCCATGAAGAGCGTCCAGTAGGCACCGAAGAGGTCGACGTCGCCGTTCTTCCATTCGAACCGTCCGGCGGATTGCGTTCCGTAGCCTGCTTCGCGAAGCTCCTCTTCGGGGATCTCTCCGGTCGAGGAGAAGACGAGGTTTCCGCCCTTGTCCAGGGCGAAGAGCTCGATGGGCGGCGAGACGAAGCCCTCGCCGCTGAAAAGGTAGTCCGGATCGAGACGGGCTGTCAGATACACCGGGACGTCTACGCGACGATCCGCGCCCGCAGGAGTAGCACCCGGTTCCGCAGGTCGCGTGCGCGCTGCCGCCGCCTGGGCGGCGGACTCGAGCTTCCGGAAGAGATAGAGGACGGACCGATCGTCCGGTCGGGCCCGCGAGAGGAGGCAAGCGCGGCCACCGTCGAGGTGCGCCCGGTCGTCGGCGTCCAAGGGCGGAATCACCCCGAGTCGCCCTTCCGATTGAAGAACCTGACCGTCTCCGGCGAGCAACGCGATTCCGGCGAGCGACTGCGGCTCATCCTGTGCCGAGAGGTTCCCGATGGGCGGGAGCGTGCCGATTCGCTCGATCGATCCCTCGATGGAGGCGAGCTGGCCGTCGAGGACGCGAAGGCGGTCGGCGATGGCCATGCCCGCGCCCTTGCTTTGTCCATGGAGATGGCTCTCGGCCTGATGCTTGAGCTCGGATCGAACCTGCAGGAAGACGATCGTGGACAGGGCGAGCACCGGAGCGAAGGAACAGACCAGGAACAGCGAGAACACACGCTGGGCGACCCGGGACTCGACCGGATGGCCACGCAGGCTCTCCGTGTCCTGCATCCAGCGGATCTGTGGCAACCTCGCTCGGAATCTCATCCCTGCCCTTCCTCTTCCAGCACGCCAGCGATCAATAATTGGACGCCAGGCCCACGAACCCTCCGGCGTTCGCGCGGATGATGTCGTCTTTGCTCAATGCGGCCGTCAGAGGCGTCGAGCTCTTGCCGTCTGCTCCTTTGCTATCGAGGTCGTACT
>JAGQHR010000374.1 GCA_020431745.1 Candidatus Eiseniibacteriota bacterium | reverse complement strand
GGCCGGTCGTCGTTGTCATGATCGCGTCTGCCTCTCCGTCATGCTGGGTCTCGGGCTCGGCCGGTTTTCCCGGAGATCTAGGTCCGCAACCGGATCCGGATGAGTCCGCCGAAGCCCGAAGGGTAGCGCGACCACGGGAGTGACCCAACCGTGGAAATACATCCGGTCCGGCGGAGGACGACGACGTCATCATCCGAGCCCGCTGGCATGGTCGGCCGGTTCGTCGGGGTCAGGCGAAAACGACCGTCCGATTGCCGTAGACCAGCACGCGATTGGTCAGGTGGAGGCGCACGGCACGCGCCAGCACCATCCGCTCGAGGTCCTTGCCGTGCCGGATCAAGTCGGAGATTTCGTCGCGATGGCTGACGCGGGTCACGTCCTGTTCGATGATCGGCCCCGCGTCGAGCTCCGGAGTCACGTAGTGCGCCGTGGCCCCGATGATCTTGACGCCCCGCTCCAGCGCTTGGTGATAAGGTTTCGCGCCCACGAACGCGGGGAGGAAGGAGTGGTGGATGTTGATGATCCGGGGCGCGCGCGCGACGAAGTCGGGGCTGAGGATCTGCATGTACTTGGCCAGCACGACCAGATCCACCCGCTGCTGCTCCAGCAGCTCGAGCTGACGCGCTTCCGCTCCGCTCTTGTCCGCTTTCGCGACGGGGATGTGCCGGAACTCGATCCCGGCATCGCGCACAGTCGGTGCCAGCTCTTCGTGATTGCCCGCCACGAAGACGATCTCTCCGGGAATCTCTCCGGCACGATGCCGCCAGAGGAGATCCAGGAGACAGTGGTCCTGCTTACTCACGAAGATCGCGATTCGGGGCCGCGCGTCGGAAAAGTGGAGCTCCCAGGTCGCCTGCAGCTCGTCCGCGAGCGGACCGAAAGCGGTTCCGATCTCCTCGCGCGGGAGTTGAAAGCCTTCCAGCTGCCACTCGATGCGGGTCAGGAACCGTCCGCCCGAGAAATCGGTGTGGTTGTCCGCGTGGATGATGTTCCCGCCGCATTCCGTCACGAACTGAGCGAAGCGGGCGACGACGCCCCGTTGGTCGGGGCACGTGACGAGCAGGGTGGCGGTAGGGCCGTGCATCGATGGTCTCCCGTTTCGGGGTCTCAGCAGGTCGGAGGGATCGCTTCGCCCGGACTCTTCGGCAACGGGCCGCCCTCGACGGCCTCCAGCCCGGCCCGGACCCAGTCCGGCACCGGCATCGACCGTCCGTTCTCCCAATCGTAGGTCACGAGCACGGTCTTCGCGGTGGCGGCGCGCTGGCCGCTCTTGACTTCGAAGATCTCGTAGTCCATCGCGAAGGAGCTCGTGCTCACGTACCGCGTGCGCAGGAAGATCCGCACGAGGTCGCCCACCTCGACGGGGCGGCGGAAATCGACGCTGACGTGCGCGACGACGAAGGGCACGACGGAGTAATCGGCAGCGGATCGGAACCGCGCCCAGTACTCCTGGCGTGCGACTTCCAGATAGGTCACGTAGACGGCGTTGTTGACGTGACCCATGGCGTCGGTGTCGCGAAAGCGGGGCTCGAGATCGGTCCAGACACGGAACCGTCGCGCCGCCTGCTCCAGCGGGGATGCGTCTGCGGGATCAGCCATCGATGTGCTCCAGTCGTCTCGGTTTCCGTGAATGTCGGGGGCGACTTCATCCGCGTCGGGCCAGGCTCGAATACTATGCGCTGGAAGGCCTTTAGCCACCTCATGCAGACGGTGCTCAGCTTCCGAAGAGGGTGAGCTGGCGACCTCCCCAATGGAACGTCGATCGGTGGATGGGGGAGGGGCCCAAGCGTTCCAACGCCTCCAGATGGGCCGGCGTGCCGTAGCCCTTGTGCTGCGCGAAACCGTAACCCGGATAGGTCTCGTCCAACGCGGTCATCATCGCATCCCGGTGCACCTTGGCCACAACCGACGCGCAGGCGACGCAGTGCACCGAGGCGTCGGCTTTGATGCGCGCTTCCTGGGGCCAGGGCAACCCGTCGATCTTGCGGGCGTCCACCAGCACCAGCTCGGGCTCCGGAGACAGCGCCAGGAGCGCCCGCCGCATGGCGAGGAGGCCGGCCTGCAGGATGTTGATCCGCCCGATCTCCTCGACGCTGGCTTCCCCGATGCCGATCGCGACCGCACGCGAACGGATGATCTCCGCCAGGCGGGTCCGCTCCTCGGCGTCGAGCTGCTTCGAGTCGTTCACCCCGTCGATGCGGTCGTGCGGGTGGAGAATGGCTGCTGCTGCCACCACGGGACCCGCCAGCGGGCCCATTCCCACCTCATCGACCCCGGCGATCCGCACGACGCCGCGGGTCCAGTGTTCTTCCTCCCAGGCCAGCAACGACAGCATCCGCCGCTCCTCCGCGAGCGCGCGGCGACGCGAATTCGACAGCTGTTCCGCCAGCGTCTGGGCGCCTTGTCGGGGATCTCGCCGGAGCGCGGCGATCAAGTGAGGGGAGGCGGGCTCGCCCTGTTCGAGGAAGCGAGCCCGCAGCTCATCCAAGGAGCTGGTGCGGATCGGCTTCGGACGCCCCACGGCCGATCAGAAGCGCGCGAGAACGAATCGCGCCTCGACGTTCTGATGCAGCGGATCGAACGTCAAAGGAGCGGTGCCCGCTTCGTAGTTGGAGCTGCCGCCCTTGAACACGAATTGCTGTGCGACCCAGAGGACGAAGAGTCCACCCGAGACCATGACATACGTGCGCGCGGTGTCGTCGTGATCCTCCGCTTCGAGAAACTTCACGTCCGCCTCTTGGGGCTTGCCCGCGTTGACCAGCGACTTGTACTCGTCGTAGGCGTCGTCGCCCTTGCTCTTCTCGTTGTAGGCGAGCCCGCCCATCACGACCGCGCCCAGGAGGCAGCTCCACTTGAAGACCGACCCGAAGGCGGAGCCGCCCCCGCCGCTGGAGCTGGTCTGCCGCGGTGTCTGCTGCTGCTGGGGTGGAGGCGGCGTGGCTGCCGGTTCGCGGGTCGGAGGCGTCGGCGTGGGCGTCGTTTCGACGACCTCGACATACTTGTCCGACACCCATCCGATGGTGCCGCTCTCGAGCTGGATCTGGACCCAACCGGGCGATTCGCGGAGCTGGACCACCACCTCGCCCTTCTTGACCGAACCGAGCACCTCGAAGTCGGTGCCAGGCCCCGACCGGACGTTCAAGCTCGTCGCGGTGATACGGACGTGGGCTTCGGTCTGCGCGAACGCCACTACCGGCAGCAGCTCACCCAGGAACAGCAGAGATACGAGTAGAAGCGCGATGAGGCGGCGCATCCGGTCCCTCCTTGGAATCTTCCGGTCCGAGTCGACAACCCGCGGACTCTAGCAGGAAGCGGAAGCGCCTGCCATCGTCACCGGTGGGATCGACCGCGGAACCGTGTTTCCCAAGCCCGCTTGGGTATACTGGGTGCCGAACCTGGGGTGCGTCCGTGTCCGATCGGCCGCTCTTTCGCTCCGGCTGGGAACATACGTTTGTTCGCATCTGCCTCGCACCCGTGGGGTCTCGTGAACAAGGCCGCGAAACCCAGGGAAGGGGGGTACATGCTTCCACGTTATCGCTCGTTACTCCCCGTGCTATGGGCGCTGCTGGCGCTGCCGGGGAGTGGGCTCGCGATCCGAGGCGCGTTGGCCGCGGCGGATGTCGAGCAACCCACGGCAGGGGCAGTTGCCGGTCCGCGCGACGGCAGCCCGGCCCATCCCCTGGTCGTCCTCACCAAGGAGGTCCCGCCGTTCTCGTTTCGGGATCCCAACGGGGAGTGGACCGGGCTGAGCATCGAGATGTGGTCCCGGATCGCGGCGGATCTGGGATTCGCCTACGAGCTGCGGGAAGAGGACCTTCCTTCCACGATCGATGCTCTGGCGGACGGGACCGCGGACGTATCGGTGAGCTCGATGACCGTGACCGCGGAGCGGGAGGTGCGGATCGACTTCACACAGCCGATCTTCAGCGGGGGCATCGGTATCGCGGTCCCACTGCGGTCGCAGGGCTGGTTCGCTACCGTTCGTAGCTTCCTGTCCAAGGGATTCCTCAAGGCGGTGAGTGCGCTGGCTCTCCTGCTCTTCCTCGTCGGTATCCTCGTATGGTTCTTCGAGCGGCGTCGCAACCCCGAGCAGTTCGGCGGATCGGTCGGAGACGGACTGGGAAACGGGTTCTGGTGGGCCGCCGTGACCATGACGACGGTCGGGTACGGCGATCGGGCGCCGGTGACACCGGCGGGGAGGGCGGTCGCCCTGGTCTGGATGTTTGCGAGTCTGATCGTGATCTCGGGATTCACCGCCGCGATCGCGTCGGCGCTCACCGTCGGCCATCTCGCGGGAGCGGTCAACGGACCGGACGATTTGGCCCACGCTCGGGTCGGCACCGTCCGCGGGACGACGAGCGCCGCCTTGCTGGAGAGCGACGGTACGCACGCGAGCTCCTATGACGTCGTGGGAGGCGGACTGGAGGCCGTCCGCGTGGGGAAGCTCGACGCCTTCGTTTACGACGAGCCAGTCCTGC
>JAGQHR010000373.1 GCA_020431745.1 Candidatus Eiseniibacteriota bacterium | reverse complement strand
TGGAGCCGGGCCAGGCCTCCCTGGTCGTGCTCTTCGCGTCCACGGACTACGACCTGGACGAGCTCGGCCGAGCCATCGGCGCTTCGTTCGAGGGCGTCCCGACCGTGGCCTGCACCACCGCGGGAGAGATCGGGCCCCACGGATACACTCCCGAAGGACTGACCGGCTTCGCGTTGCCCCGCGACGAGTTCACGGTGGAAGTCGCCTGCATCGACGATCTGCAGCAGTTCGAATACCAGAACGGCGGAGCCATCGCGACCAAGCTGCGCTCCCGGCTGGAGAACCGTGCTCCCGGCGCGCGCGGCGACAATACCTTCGCGTTCATGATCGTCGATGGACTGAGCCGGATGGAGGAACCGCTGACCGCCGCCGTCCATCTTTCGCTGGGCGACATCCAGCTCTTCGGCGGATCGGCCGGCGACGGCGGCACGTTCGAGCGCACGCACGTCTACTGGAACGGTGAGTTCCGGACCGACCGGGCGCTCCTCACGTTGATCCGCACCTCCCGTCCTTTCCTCGTCTTCCGCACGCAGCATTTCGTTGCTTCGGACAAGCGGATGGTCGTGACCGAGTCCGACCCCGCGCAGCGGGTGGTCTACGCCATCGACGGTGAGCCCGCCACCAAGGCGTACGCCCGGCATCTCGGGATCCCCGTCGAAGAGCTGGACGCCGAGATCTTTGCCTGCCATCCCGTGGTCGTGAAGATGGGAGGAGAGTATTTCGTGCGGTCGATCATGCGTCACCGACCGGACGGAGCGATCGAGTTCGCCTGCGCCATCGACCAGGGCGTGGTGCTGCGCCTCGCAGAAGGCGTCGATCTGGTCAAGAATCTCGAACAGACCCTAGGGTCGGTACGGCAGAAGCTGGGTCCCCCGGAGCTGATCGTGGGCTGCGACTGCTTCTTCCGATTCGTGGAAGCCCAGACTCGCGACATCCAGGGCGAGGTCGGCCGCATCATGCGCGACCACAACGTGGTCGGTTTCGTCACCTACGGCGAGCAGTTCAACGCGGCCCACGTCAACCAGACCCTGACGGGAGTGGCCATCGGCGCCCGCCGGGCCGCCTGAGCCGGCGATGTCCAAGGCCCGCATCGCCGCGCTGGAAGCGGAAGTCGCTCGTCTGAACGCGGTCAACGAGGCCCTCACCGAGCGGGTCGAGGCCAGCTCCAACGTCCAGGGAACGTCCTTCGCGCTCTTCCAGGCGGCGGTTCAGCTCGAGAAGAAGGTCCACGATCGAACCTCCGCGCTCGAGCGCGCGCTGGCCGAGCTGGCCGCGTCGAACACCGAGCTGACCGAGGCGAAGGATCGGGCCGATGCCGCGAACCGGGCGAAGAGCGCGTTCCTGGCCAACATGAGCCACGAGATCCGGACTCCGATGAACGGGATCCTGGGGACCATCGACATCCTCGCGCGCACCTCCCTCCAGAAGAAGCAGGCGCAGCTGATCGCGACCGCGCGCAAGTCGGCCCGCGCGCTGCTCACCATCATCGACGACATCCTCGACTTCTCGAAGATCGAGGCGGGGAAGATGTCGGTCGAGTGCATCGACTTCAGCATCCGGGAAGTTGTCCAAAGTACCGTGGAGATCCTCGGCGAGCGCGCCCGAGCCCAGGGTCTCCGGCTCGAACCCGACGTCGACGACTCGGTGCCGGACGGTTGGTTCGGCGATCCGGTCCGTCTGCGGCAGGTCCTCATGAACCTCGTGGGCAACGGATTGAAGTTCACGTCCCACGGCGGGGTCATCGTCCGCGTGACCGCCCCGGCCCCTTCCGCCGACCGGCGCGCGCTTCGCATCGAGGTCGCAGACACCGGGGTCGGACTCTCGATGCATGCGATGGAACACATCTTCGACGCATTCGCCCAGGCCGACTCGACCACCACCCGCAAGTACGGGGGGACGGGACTGGGTCTCGCCATCGCCCGCCAGCTCGTCGAGGCGATGGGAGGTCAGATCGGCGTCCAGAGCACTCCCGGAGAGGGTTCGGTGTTCTGGTTCGAGCTCCCGTTGGAGGTGGACGCGAGCCGACCCGTACACCTTCCGACTTCGCCGACCGAGGCGCCCGTGGTGGCCGGCATCGCCGCGCATGTTCTCGTCGCCGAAGACAACGAGGTCAATCGGGAAGTGATCGACGAGATGCTCAAGATTCTCGGGTGCACGAGCACCACCGTGGAGAACGGACAGCTCGCGGTGGATTGTTGGCGGTCCGGTCACTTCGACTTCGTGCTGCTCGACTGCCAGATGCCGGTGCTCGACGGCTTCGCCGCGGTCCGCCAGATTCGGGAACTCGAGCGAGGGGCGGGACGGCCGCGGACCCCGGTCGTCGCCATCACCGCAAACGCGACGCGGGAAGATCGCGACCGCTGCTTCGCGGCGGGCATGGACGACTTCCTGAGCAAGCCGTACGAGCTGTCGGATCTTCAGGCGGTCCTGGCCCGTCAGCGTGTGACCGAGTCCCCGGATGACGTCGACGTCGAGGACCGGGCGTCGTCGGAGGCCAGCGTCGCGCCCACTTCCGGAAACCTCGAGATCGCACGGGAGGATGCGCACGGAGCCGTCGAGGCTTCCGATGATGTCATCGACGGAACCGCCCTCGCGCGGCTGCGCGAGCTCGAACGGGTCGGACGACCGGGAGCGGTCCGAAGAATCCTCACGACCTTCCTCGACAATGCGCCGACCTGCATCGAGTCGCTCGCATCCGCCGTCACCGGAGGCGACTTGACCGGGGTGGAGCGTGAGGCCCATCGCATGAAGTCGATGGCGGCGTTCGTGGGAGCCCAGGGTCTCTCCGAGGTCTCGAAGACCCTCGAGTTCGCGGCCCGGGAATCGAACGGCGAGGTTTGCGAAGCCGCGTTCGCGGAGCTGCGGGACGCGCATGCACGCGCGCGCGCGGCGATCGAGAGCATGCTCGTCGAAGAAGCCGCCTGACCCTACGTCCCCACTCCCCACCTCGATGGAATCGTCGACCCTGACCGCGAAACAGGATTGCGCGACTACATACGAGGTATGTATACTGAGTATGTATAGATCCTGAGGCGCAGACAACCGAGCCGGCGCCGAACGACCTGCGGGATCCGAACGAATCTCCTGGCCCGCGGGGACCGTAGGGCGTTTCGCATCCCACCACCGAAGGCAGAGGCAGGGAGCGATGATCCCGGAGAACAGATGAGCATCCCCAACTGTCTACTCGCCATCCTCGCGGAGCGGCCGACCCACGGCTACGGCCTGAAGTCCGCGTTCGAGCAGAGCACGGCCAACACCTGGCCCCTCAATGTCGGGCAGGTGTACACGACCCTGGCCCGCCTGCGGCGGGATGGACTCGTCACCGATGCGCCGGGCGCCGACGCCGGCCCCGACGACCCATCGACGGGCGATCCCCGGCAGGTGTGGAGCATCACCGAACGCGGGCGGGACGCGCTCGAGCACTGGTTTGCCGACCCGGTGGCGGAGGAACCGCCGTCCCGGGACGAGCTCACCCTCAAAGTGCTCCTGGCCGTCGCCGGAAGATCGATGGACGTGACTCCGATCCTGCAGACGCAGCGCCTCGCGACCGTGAGGCGACTGCAGGATTACACCCGGCATAAGCAGGCCGCCGATCCCGCGCGGGATCTCGCCTGGCTCCTGCTCCTGGACTCGCTGATCCTGAAGGCCGAAGCCGAGCTCAAGTGGATCGACCTCTGCGACGCCCGACTTCGCGAACACGAAGGCCGGAGCGACTGATGGATCTCGTCCGCATGCAGCCTCCATCCTCCCCACTCCTCCGCTTCACGGATGTCACACGGGTCCACGGCATCGGCCCGGGCCGGGTACGGGCGCTCGGTCCGGTCAGCTTCGCGGTCCGTCCCGGGGAGTTCGTGGCGGTGATGGGTCCCTCGGGCTCCGGAAAGTCGACCCTGCTCGCCCTCGCGGGGGCCCTCGATCGCCCCACGGAGGGACGCGTGTGGGTGGACGGTGCCGATCTCGAATCCCTCCCGCTCGCGAAGCTGGCCGCCTTGCGGCGGCGCACGATCGGCTTCGTGTTCCAGGATCTCAATCTGTTGCCCGGTCTCACCGCGATCGAGAACGTCTGTCTCCCGCTGGAGCTGTCGGGAGAACGCACCCGCGACGCGAGAGCGCTCGGGATCGCGGCGCTGGAAGAGGTGCGCATGGGCGACAAGGCGAATCGCTTCCCGGACGATCTCTCCGGCGGTGAGCAGCAGCGGGTGGCGATCGCCCGATCCATCGTCGGTCCGCGCGAGCTCCTGCTCGCGGACGAACCGACGGGAGCGCTCGACACCGTCACCGGAGAGGTCATCATGCGGCTACTCCGCGCCCAGTGTGCGGCCGGCCGCACCGTCGTCCTGGTGACCCACGACGCGACGCATGCGGCCTGGGCGGATCGCATCCTCATGCTTCGCGACGGTCTCATCGTCGACGACGCGCACGCAGCGGAATCGACGCGCCCCAGCCTGGTGCCCCACCAGCCGTGAGCATGCCCGGCCCACGGGAC
>JAGQHR010000372.1 GCA_020431745.1 Candidatus Eiseniibacteriota bacterium | reverse complement strand
TGGGGCGCCGAATCGAGCCGGCGCATCCCTCACTCCGCGTGCCATCGTCAGCGCGCGATCAGGACCTTGGCCTGGTCGACCTGGTTTCCGTTCTGGACGCGGACGAAGTAGAGACCCGGCGCGACCCTACGACCGGACTCGTCGGCGCCGTCCCAGGAGACCGACTGCGAACCGGCGGCCACCTCGGCGTTGCGCAGCGAGCGCACCTGCCGGCCGTTCGCATCGAAGATCGCGACCTGGACCGAACCGGTGCTCGGAGTCGAGAAGTGGATCTCGGTGCCTGCGGACGTCGGGTTCGGCGAGACCTGCATGTCGAAGCTCGCCGCCGCCTGCGTACCGGCCGACGAGGACGAATTGCGCAGACCGTGCGCCATCTGGAAGCCACCCATCGGATTGCTCTGGAGGAAGAGCAGCTGTCCGCCTTCGCCCAGGCCGTCGAGAGGCGCTCCGGTCAAGCTGTGCGCCTGCACGTCACAGATGAGGAGCCGGCTATCCGACGGCGGGAAGAGGCTGGTCACATCGAGGATGCCCGAGCTCTCCCAGTTTCCGATGTCCGTGGGAACTGGATCGGACTGACCGGTCGGGACGGCGGAGCGATCGATCTCGGCGATCCGCCGGAGGATGCCCGTCGCCGGATCGATCTGCCAGATGGACGCCTCGATCCCGCTGGTGCCGCCGAAGAGGCTGCCCGGCGAGGTGGAGCGATCCTCCTGCGCGTAGAGGTAGCCGTCGTCCGCCCAGTCGAGGTTGTCAGCGCTCCGCAGACCGTAATCCGGATCCGGGAACTGACCCGCGCCGGCGTCGTCGGCATCGTAGAGGATGGTGATGTCGGCTTCGATCCGCACCGCGAAGGTCGCGCGGAGCGTGTTGTTGAGGAAGTCGATGTCGATGATGTAGGTCGTGCCCCAGTTGTCGGACGGATAGGCGCTGCCGCGGCCGGTCGAGTTGAGCGCGACCTGCGTGGCGTCCTTGGGATTGGTGGCGACGTCCTCGGGGCGGGAGAAGCGGAACGCGCCCGCGAGCGCGGCCAGCTCGTCCTGCTTCGCCTCGGTGGCCCAGCCGTACTCATCGAAGCCGTTGGTCCCGGCCATGCCGGGGTTGTAGTAGGGGAGGCGCTTGAAGACGCCGTGACGCGTCTCGCCAGTGCCGTGGAAGTCTTCCGGGCTCTGGTTGCCGTTGTCCTCGACCCAGACGTAGAGGTCGCCGCGGGCCAGACCGTTTCGGTCGAGGAAGCTGCCGGTGCCGAGCGCGTCCTTCTTGCCGACGTAGAGCCAGAGCGGAGCGCCCTGCGCGTCGTCGCCGACGAGGATGCCGACCTTGTTCGGATTGCCGGTGTCGACGAAGGTCACGCTCTCCCAGGCCGCCCGACCGAGCGCCGGGACCGCGTGGAGGACGCCGGTCGCCACGTCGAGCGCGTACTCGACGCCGTTTCCGGTCTCTTCGCCCGCGAAGTAGATCGTGTCTTCCAGATTGTAGGTGCCGGCCTCGAAGAGATTGGCCGCGCAGAAGCGGTCGATCCCGTCGGTCAAGCTGGAACCCTGGTTGACTTGACGGGCATCGGTCACGACGTTGCCGCCCCGATCGACGATCGTGTCGTAGGCCATGCCCGCGTCCACGACCTGCAGGGTGTTCCGATCGATGTCGAAGTAGCTGATGCGGGAGCCGGTCAACGATGTGCCGCTGCTCAGCGGGTAGGCGTAGCCGACGCCGGCGCCGAGCTCGTGGTTCACGAACACGCGCACCGTGTTGGCGTCGAGCTGGATCGCACCGGTCCCGTCGAAGAGTCCGACCGGACGATAGCTGTTGATTTCCTCACCGATGGTGAAGAGCGGGAGCGCGGTCCACTCGTCCACCGTATTGGGAGAGTCTCCGGCGAGCATGGCGGGCTCGGTGGTCGCCTGCGCGCCGGCCGCAGCCAGGGTGGACGTGAGAGCGATCCCGGCGGCCCAGCGGGCTGCCGTGCGGGTCGAGAGCATGAGTGCCTCCGTGCGATATCGATGGTTGCTGTCAGTGTTGCGATGGAACTGCAAGAAACGGTCTCGTCGAAACCCCCGGGCCCGGAAGCGCGACGTGCGATGGGGAAGTAGTAACCACCGTCCGGTCGGAGGGACAGCTAGATCTGCATCAGCAATGGATGGTGATCGCGCCAACGGGACCTTGATGGAATTCGAATGCGGCGATCGTGCATCGCGAGTGCGTGCAATGGCAGGAGGTGTGGCATGCGCGGCTTGTGGCAAGCCGATCGCGCGTACCCATCGTGCGTTCTATTGACGACAGAGAGATACGGAATCGCGCCGAGCCCTCCCGAGGTGGGAGCCTCCAACCATTCCTGCCGCCGTCCGAGCGCAGGTTCTCGGATGCTCACGAAATCTCCATCGGTCCCAATCGAAGTCCAAACCCTGCCCGCCGGAAGTCCCCTCTAAGTTCTTTGCTGCACAAGGAGGGCCTTCGACGGGCCCATGCGGATTTGCTGGACCTTCATCGAGGGAGATCGCACATGGATCGAATGTTTGTCGCGGGCCTGCTCGGGTTCGCGTGCGCGGGAATCACCGCTTCGGCGTCCCAGGCGGCGCCACAGGATGTGGCTCCGCACTTCGAGTTGCAGCTGAACGCCATCGGAGAGTACCGGACCGGGGTCTTCGACGACGGGGGCTCGGAGATCGTGGCCTACGACCCCTTCACCCGCCGTGTCTTCTCCACCAACGGATCGCAGGATGCCGTCGACGTGATCGACCTGCACGATCCGGCTCACCCGGAGCTGCTGTTCTCGATCGACCTCACCCCCTACGGCGCGGGTCCGACGAGCACCGCCGTCCAGCACGGCCTGCTGGCCGTGGCGGTCCCCGCGAACGTGAAGACCGACCCCGGTACCGTCGTCTTCTTCCGCTCGTTCGGGAGTTGCGAGTTCGTGAACCAGGTGCAGGTCGGCGCGCTTCCGGACATGGTCACGTTCACGGAAAAGGGGCTCTATGTCCTGGTCGCCAACGAGGCCGAGCCGAATGACGACTACGACGTCGATCCGGAGGGATCGATCAGTGTGATCGACCTGCGCCGCGGTGCCGACCGCGCCTCGGTGGCGACGGCGGACTTCCACGCCTATGACGGGCACGAGGATGAGCTGCGGGCCCGCGGGATTCGGATCTTCGGCCCGGGCGCCAGCGCTTCGCAGGACCTCGAGCCCGAGTACATCACCGTCTCCCAGGACTCGCGAACGGCCTGGGTCACCCTGCAGGAGAACGATGCGATCGCGGTCGTCGACATCCGTTCGGCCACGGTGCGGGAACTCCTCCCGCTGGGATACAAGGATCACTCCCTTCCGGGACAGGGTCTGGATCCGAGCAACCGTGACGACGGAATCGAGATTGCGAACTGGCCCGTCTGGGGGATGTACCAGCCGGATGCGATCGCTTCCTTCCGGAGCCGTGGACACACGTATCTCGTGACGGCCAACGAGGGGGACTCGCGCGACTACGATGGATACAGCGAGGAAGCGCGGATCGGATCCCTGGACCTGGACCCGTCGGCCTTTCCCGATGCGGCGGACCTCCAGGACAATGCCCATCTCGGACGGCTCAACTCGACGACCGCGCTCGGCGATGACGACGGCGACGGAGACTACGACCGTCTCTTCTGCTATGGCGCTCGCTCTTTCTCGATCTGGGACGAAAACGGGAATCAGGTCTTCGACAGCGGGGATCAGCTCGAGCAGATCACCGCGGCGCTGAGTCCGGACGACTTCAACTCGAACAACGACGAGAACGACTCCTTCGACAGCCGGAGCGATGACAAGGGACCGGAGCCCGAAGGCGTCACGATCGGCCGGATCTGGGGTCGCACCTATGCCTTCATCGGTCTGGAGCGGATCGGTGGGGTGATGGTCTTCGACGTGACCAATCCGCACGCTCCCGACTTCGTGCAGTACGTCAACACCCGGAACTTCGCCGGCGATCCGGAAGCGGACACCGCGGGAGATCTCGGACCCGAGGGGCTCGTTTTCGTCCCTGCCCTCGCCAGTCCGACCTTCCGTCCGCTGCTGCTCGTTTCCAACGAGGTCAGCGGCAGCATCGCGGTGTTCGAGATCTCGCTGGAGCATGAGCATGGACACCACGGCGATCACGACGATGCGCCTCTGACCGAGGAGCTCCCGAACCTGGAGAGCGCTCCGGGCGGGGAGCCGACCCCGGCGGGCTCCGCGTTGACCTTCCAGCTCGGTCAGAACCATCCCAACCCGTTCCGTCCGGAGTCCCGGATCGGATACAGTTTGCCGTCCGAGTCCCACGTGACGCTGACGGTGATCGACGTGACCGGCCGCGAGGTGCTGCAGCTCGTGAACGAGACGCAGGCGGCCGGCGCGCACGAGGCTCGGATCGACGGAAACGAGCTGCCCAGCGGCACGTACTTCTATCGTCTGCAGGCAGGTGGGAACACCGCCGTGCGTCGCATGATCGTGCTCGACTGATCGCGATCCGAATCGATCCCGGCCCGCGGTGATCGG
>JAGQHR010000371.1 GCA_020431745.1 Candidatus Eiseniibacteriota bacterium | reverse complement strand
TGTCCGTCTGCCGGTCCAGCTCGGACTTCTGCGCCGTCTGCGCGCGGTAGTCCTCGACGGCCGCCTTCTGCGCTTCCGTCGTGATCCGATCGACCAGCGGGTGCTCGGGCGCCAGAACCATGTAGGTCGAGCCGAAGAGCGTGTCCGGCCGCGTCGTGTAGATCTCGATGTTCCCGGAGCCGTCCGCCAAGTCGAAGCGGACGCGGGCTCCCTCGCTGCGCCCGATCCAGTTCCGCTGGAGCTGCTTCAGCGAGTCGGACCAGTCGATCGTCTCCAGATCCTCGAGCAGACGATCCGCATAGGACGTGATGCGCAGCATCCACTGCTTGAGCGGGCGCCGGTAGACGGGATAGTTCCCACGCTCGGACCGTCCCTCGTTCGTCACCTCTTCGTTGGCGAGCACGGTCCCCAACATCGGACACCAGTTGACCGGCACCTCGTCCAGGAAGGCCAACCGGTAGTGATTGAGGATGTCGCTGCGCTCACCGCGCCCCAGGCTCGACCAGCTCGGACAGTCTGCGAAAGACGCGCCCTTCCCGTCTTCGGGTCGCACGATGCGCCCGCTCGCCGGATGAGGGCGTGCCCGATCGGCTTCCAGATCGGCGATCAGCTCCGCGATCGGACGCGCTTTGTTCTGCCGGGGATCGAACCAGGAGTCGAAGAGCTGGAGAAAGATCCACTGCGTCCAGCGGTAGTACTCCGGATCGATAGTCTCGATCTCGCGATCCCAGTCGTAGGACAACGCGAGCGCCTTGAGCTGCCGGCGGAAGGTGATGATGTTGGCGTCCGTCGTGACGCGCGGATGGGTCCCGGTCTCGATCGCATACTGCTCCGCGGGCAGACCGAAGGCGTCGTACCCCATCGGGTGGAGCACGTTGAATCCACGCATCCGGCGAAACCGCGAGATGATGTCGGTCGCGATGTATCCGAGCGGATGGCCCACGTGGAGCCCCGCCCCTGAGGGGTAGGGAAACATGTCGAGCACGTAGGACTTGGGCTTTGTCGGATCGAAACCCGGGTCGCCCGGACCCGTCGCCCGGAAGGTCTTGTGCTCGTCCCAATAGGCCCGCCACTTGCCCTCGATCGAGGTGAAGTCGTAGCCCTGCATGCCTCTGCGCGTCTCGGTATTCATGGGGACGCAGTATATCGACCCGGGGTCCGATCGGGCAAAGGTTTGTGGAGGACGGGTTTCCGAGACGGGAAACGAGGCCCGCACGGCCGGCGCGGTGGCCGGCCGGCGCGGCGGTCACGACGATCGATCGGAGCCATCGAGGTCGATCGATCCACTCCGGGAAGCGTGGTAGGATTCGACGCGGCCGGAGCAGGGCGACTGCACCCGGAACCGGTCTCGAGGATCCACTCCCTCCCCGTGGAAGGCTGATTCTTCTTTTCGTGCCACCCCATCCTCGAAACCGGCGACTCGCGATCCTCCTCGCACTGATCGCGCTCGACGCGCTCGTCACCGCGTTTTTCGTCTTCCGGGGCCCCGCCGAGACGGACACTGCGCGCTACGCTCTCGACTTCTACCGATGGATGCGGGGCGAGAAGGAGCTCGCGGGACTCTTCAACGCGGAGATGTCCTTCGGATTCTACGCGGGCCTGGCCGCCTGGCAGCGGCTCCATCCGGTCAGCCTGGCGGCGCTGCCGGACCTGTTGAACTGGATCTCCTGGGGCTGCGGAGTTCTGGCCACGGGGGCGTGCTACCTGTGGTGGGAGCGATGGTGGGACGGCCGGGTCGCCACGCGTCTCACTCTCCTGTTCATCGCGACGCCCGCGTACTGGTCGCTCCACCTCTACGGGAACACCAACATCATCGGACTGGCCCTCGCGGCGGCAGCGGTCGCGGCCACTCCGGGATCCGACGGACCCGCCGGGTCCGCCGGCTCCGCTCGTCAAATCGGGCGCACGATCCTCGCGGTATCACTGGGGATCGCGACGCTCTGCGTCCGGACCGATCTGATCCTGTTGGCTCCCGCCCTCGCGGCCTTCGTCCTCTGGGGTCGCGATCGCCCGAGCCGGCGGATGGCGATCTTCATCTTCGCGGCGAGCCTCGCCGGGTACGCCCTGCTTCGTTGGATGGCGGTCGGGAGCGGCGGCGCGGGCGGAACGTTGGCGCGCCACTGGGGCTCCAACCTCAGCCTTTCGGACCCTCGCTGGTTGCTGGGATCGTTCCTCCAAAACAGTGTGTTCCTGGGGTCGGCGGGACCACCGCTGATCTTCCTCGCCTCCGTGATCGCGTTCTTCGGGGTCTCTCGCGCGCGCGTGCGGCCCGCGACTCTCCTCTGGATCGCGCCGGCGGCGCTCTTCGTGTTCTTCTCACGGGTGCACCTGACGCGTATCCTGTTGCCGCAGCTTCCCGGGGTGCTCCTGCCGCTCGCGGTGTGGGCGACCGAGGGCGGCCGGCGTCGTGACCTCGCTCTCGCGGGGATCGTCCTGAGCGCGCATCTCGTGATGGGCGCCGTTCCGTCGCTGATGGAGACCGCACGTCGCGATGACTCGCACCCGCCGCGGGTGAATCACTACTTCTTCCGGGGGATCGCGGTCCGCGACCACCTGACCATCCAACACACGACCGATGAGTTGCTAGCTGACGCCCGCGGGCTCGTCGAAGAGATCGAGGCGGACTCCGCCGGCATCGCGATCGTCGGGGAGGACGTCGTCTGCTACGAGCTCTACCTGGAGAGCCGCCATCCCGGCAGCCGGGTGACGCGGGTCGGGAGACGCTACCAGGTCGATCTCCAACGCATGGACATCCCGGGACACGGCGCCCCGGTGTACCTGCTCATGCCGCGCTGGGGAGAAGATCCGTCGATCGCGCTGCGGGAGTTCGGAGTCCCGGACGGGGTCCGTCCCCGCTATACCCGATTCGAATCCCGACTCCGCGGCCGATCGCCATGATGCGCCTCGCCATTCTCCGCGTCGGCCACCGGAATCAGCGGACGATCCGGATGGGGATGGCGCCCTCGGCTACGCCCACGGGACGGAGCCAGTAGGTGCCGGCGGCCAGGTCGGGTACGTCGGCGGTCCAGGTCCGGTCGTCCCGGAACTCGAGCGAGAGGCGTTGGGCGACCCGGCCCGCAGCGTCATACACCCGGGCTTCCAACGTGCCTTGACCGAAGCTCGCATCGGACGGGGCCGACGAACCGGTCCACTGCACGGTGAACGTCCGGCCGACGCGCATCGGATTGGGATACAGCCGTAGGACGTCGGTCGCGAGCTGACCCTCGACGCTCGAGGTGAACGTGAAGTGCTTGGAGAGATCGATGAACCACGCAGACAGTCCGTCGACCTGATCCGGCGCGATCAGCGTGGGATTCTCGATCGCCGGAGCCGCGGCCAGCGCGTCGCCGACGAGTACCCGGAAGTCCTCCGCGAAGATCTCCGCCGGGCGATCGGCGTGCACCGCACCCGAGTAGTACTTCGAGTTGTCGTCGATTCCGCGCAGGCTCACGTACTCGTCCCAGAGCGTCGTGTTGTTGGTGAGGAACTGCTTGTCGATGACGTGCCCCAGCTCGTGCACGACCAGGGCGCGCAGCGTCTCGCCGTCTTCCAGCGGATAGACTCCGGGAGACAGGTAGATCGCGTGCGTCGTCGCGGAGGAGGCGATCGCATTCGAGCGCGGATACGGCAGCACGAAGATCTGCACGAAGACGGGCGCCGTGAAGGAAGGCGGCAGGGCCTCGAGTGTCGCGACGACGGCAGCCGCGTCCGCGGCATGGAAGCTCCCGTCGCCGGGGTTCGCGATCTGGGGATCGTCGATGTCCGTGATCAACGGCACGAGCGAACCGCTGGGGTCCTCGAAGAGAAGCGCTCCGTCCAGTGACGCGTGCGTGTAGTCGGAGAGAACCTCGTCCGCAGGAATCACGCTGATTCCGGGAGCCGAAGAAACGGACAGCGCCGCCTGCGACGACGCGGGAAACGACGCCGCCCCCGTCGCGAGCAGCAGGGAGGCCAGGACAGCCCGGAAGCACGCGGCTACCGGGCTGCCGGCCCGAAAACCGGTCACCGCGACGAAGTGCGGGAGGTCACTCCGCCGCGGCGCCGAAAAATTCGCGAGGACGACCGGGCCCCGATCATCGTGACTGTTGCTGTTGCTCCACCGGTTTGCGCTGCACGTCGTGCCCATGAGAGTCGTCCTCCGCAGCACTTCGTGGCAGCGATCGTGCCAAGAAGCCATTACGTTGTCTTGCAGCGTGTTGGGGAACAGGCCCCCGACTCGCACCGCGGGGTTCCTCCCACACGAGCCCCTCCCCCGGGACTTACTTGGGACCATAAATTACTCTTGGACAGGCATTTACAAGGACAGTGCGTGTCCGACCCATTCGGGTCACAACGCCCCACCCACTTCGCGGCTTCGTAATCGACTGTTCGTATAGGAGTTACGCCCAGGGATGGCGCCCGGAGGGGGATGGACCCGGCAAGGGTTGCCGTTGCGTGGCCCGTCCACCCTCCGTATCGTTGCCCGTTCCAATCGCCTTCGAGATCGACCCGGGAACCACCGGAAGGAG
>JAGQHR010000370.1 GCA_020431745.1 Candidatus Eiseniibacteriota bacterium | reverse complement strand
CCAGACAGAGCGTGGCCATCCCGTGCTGCTTGCCGCGATCCCGCATCGCGTAGAGCAGGGTGGTCAGGACCCGGGAGCCGCTCGCCCCGATCGGATGTCCCAATGCGATCGCGCCCCCGTTGACGTTGACGCGGTTCCAATCCCAACCGAGCTCGTTGCCGTCGACCAGCGCCTGCGCTGCGAACGCCTCGTTGGCCTCGATCAGCTCGTAGTCTCCGATCTTCTTCCCGGTCTTCTCCATCAGCTTCCGGACCGCGATCACCGGAGCGTAGAAAATCTCCTTCGGAGCGACGCCGCCGCTCGCGTAGCCGGTGATCTGCGCGAGAGCCCGCAAGCCGAGCTCTTTGACCTTGGTCCCCGACGCGACCACCAGCGCGGAAGCGCCGTCATTGACCGAGGGCGCGTTGCCGGCAGTCACCGTGCCGTCCTTCTCGAACGCGGGACGGAGCCCGGCGAGCGCCTCCAACGTCGTGTCGCGACGCGGCCCTTCGTCGGTATCCATCTTGAGGGGATCGCCCTTCCGCTGCGGAATCTCCACGGCGACGATCTCCCCCTTGAACTTGCCCGCATCCATCGCGGCGACGGCCTTCTGCTGGCTCCCCATCGCGAACTCGTCCTGCGCCTGACGACTGACTTTGAACTCGCGCGCGATGTGCTCCGCCGCGCTGCCCATGTGCCAGTCCTGGAACGAGCACCAGAGACCGTCGTGCACCATCGCATCGATGATCTTGCCGTTGCCCAGACGCAGCCCGGTCCGTGCCTGCGGCAGGAGGAAGGGCGCGTTGGACATGCTCTCCATCCCGCCGGCGACGATCAGCTTCGCCTCTCCGGCGCGGATCTCGCTGGCCGCGATCATGACGGCGCGCAGTCCGGAACCGCAGACCATGTTGACCGTCATGGCGGGCGTCGCATCCGGCAGTCCGCCCTTGATCGCCGCCTGCCGGGCCGGCGCCTGTCCGACCCCCGCCTGCAGCACGTTGCCCATCAGCACCTCGTCGACCTGCTCACCGGGCACGCCGGCGCGCCGAACGGCTTCCTTGACGGCGATCCCGCCGAGATCGGTCGCGCTGAGCGAAGACAACCCGCCGAGGAACTTTCCGACCGGGGTGCGCGTCGCGCTGATGATGTAGACCTGATCGTCTTGAATCTGTGCCATCGGTCTCACTCCTTCCGGACTCTCCCGTTCGGGAAGCCCCGCTCTCTCTCGTCGTGGTCCGTCGATCCGCTCGCGGGATCATCGCATCCGGAACGGCCGGAACCGGGACCACCCCACCCGTCCGAGCCCCGGCTAGACCGGGATCTCGATCACGTCTCCGTCCTGATGGAGCTTCGCTCCCGTCAGCTCCTGCACCTCGGCGGGCGTCCAGCCCGGCGCCACCTCGCGCAGCACGAACCCCCGGGGTTCCACGTCGACCACCGCCAGCTCGGTGATGATGCGATTGACCACGCCGCGGCCGGTCAGTGGAAGCGCGCACTCTTCCAGCAGCTTGGGGCTGCCGTCCTTGGCCGCGTGCGACATCAGGACCAGCACCCGGCGTGCGCCCGCGACGAGATCCATCGCGCCGCCCATCCCCTTGACCATCTTTCCGGGGACCATCCAGTTCGCGAGATCCCCCTTTTGATCCACTTCGAGGGCTCCGAGGATGGAGAGATCGATGTGCCCGCCGCGAATCATCGCGAAGGAGTCCGCGCTGGAGAAATAGCTCGAGCCCGCGATCTCCGTGATGGTCTGCTTGCCGGCGTTGATCAGGTCGGCATCCTCGTCCCCGGCCACCGGAAACGGTCCGATCCCCAGCAGACCGTTCTCCGACTGGAGCACGATCTCGACACCCTCCGGCACGTAGTTCGAGACCAGCGTCGGCATCCCGATGCCCAGGTTGACGAAGTACCCGGACCTGAGCTCGCGCGCCGCTCTACGGACGTGTTGTTCTCTGCTCAATCCGCTTTTCATACTTCTCTCCCTGGAAGATGTAGTCGACGTAGACCGCCGGCGTGACGACATGGTCGGCATCGAGGCTGCCCACCGGAACGACCTTCTCCACCTCGGCGATCACGACCTTTCCCGCCGTCGCCATCACCGGATTGAAGTTGCGGGCGGTCTTGCGATAGACGAGGTTGCCCCACGGATCACCGTGGTAGGCCTTGACGAAGGAGAAGTCGGCCCGCAACGCCTGCTCCAACACGTACTCGCGGTCTCCGAACCGGCGGATTTCCTTCCCGTCAGCGACGACCGTCCCGACGCCGGTGGGCGTGAAGAAAGCGGGAATTCCGGCGCCTCCCGCCCGCATCCGCTCCGCGAACGTCCCCTGCGGAACCAGCTCGACCTCCAGCTCTCCGGAGAGGAACTGGGACTCGAAGAGTTTGTTCTCGCCGACATAGGTGGAGATCATCTTCCGCACCTGCCGCGTGCGCAGGAGCAGTCCGATGCCGAACTCGTCGACTCCCGCGTTGTTGCTGATCACCGTGAGATCCTTGGTGCCGCGGCGGATGATCGCCGCGATCAGGTTCTCCGGGATCCCGCAGAGCCCGAAGCCGCCCATCATGATGGTGGCTCCGTCCGCGACGCCGGCCTTCTCGAGCGCTTCGTCGGCCCCCGCCACCCGCTTGTCCAGTCCCATCCAAACCCTTCCACATGACGGTGTTCCCGAAGGGCCCGCCGTCGGATCGGTGCGGATCCGGGCCGCACCTTGGTGGTGAGTAGACTCTGGTTCCGATCTGGTCGAACTCTATCACCCGTTCCCCGCCTCTGCCTACCGGGGCGGCGAGATCCCGGGGCCGGGGTTCCACGGACGCACGTCCGTACCGCCCGCGTCGTCGAGCGGGCGCTCAGTCCGGATTCACCTGATGCCGCGCGGTGACGAAGCGCACGACGAGTGCCTTCATCGCTTCGCGGATCTCGCCGAAGTCGGAGGCCGGCGAGAGCCCGAGGTCGCCCCCGAACCAGGTCGTGACGGGGGCCTGAATCTCCGGATCACGCACCAAAGTCGCGAGCTGTTTGACGCGGAGCTCGATGGAGTAGATCCGGTTCTTCACCACCGGCTCGCTCCGCACCGTCAGGACGAGCGAGGCCGCTCCGGGATGTCCCACCAGATCCTCTTCGGAAAGCACCGTCACGCCGCCCTGATCGAGCAACGCGACGATGTCGTCCCGGAAGCTCTCCACCGGCACCGCCGGCTCCCCGGCCGAGGCGTCGACCGCGCGCAACACCAGCAGGACCTCCGAGACGCCGGTCAGACTCTTGGCCTCCGCGTCCGACTGCGCGCGAGCCACGGTCGCGAGCGCGAGCCCCGCGGCGATCGAGATCAAACCCGTGCGAATCCGGTTGTTCATACGTTCCTCCGATCGTGTTCGCGTCGTGGTCACCCGAGGGCGAGCGTTCGTGTGCACACCATGGATGTTCCCCGAGGTTCCGGCCCGGACGGGCCTTTCGGCGAGGACGGGATCGCGAGGAGGGTACCGCGCCGGCGCGGCGGGGGCACTCGCCGGTCTTCTCAGCGAAGGGAAGCCGGTTCGAGGGCGGACTGAGGATCCAGGAAGTGCGGTCGATGGCGCAGGACCAGGCCCTCGGGCTCGAGCGCGATCGCGACGAGATCGAAGCGCAACGCCCGCCGGTGGTCGGAGTGCCGCCACCAGTAGTCCCGGCCGGCCCGCAGGAGCTGGCGGCGTTTTTCCCGGCGCACCGAGTCCTCGGGACGACCGAACGTCGCGCCGCCCCGCGACCGTACCTCGACGACGACCAACCATTGCTCGTCCCGAACGATGAGATCGATCTCCCGCGGACCGTCCCGCAGGTTGCGCGCCAGCAGCTCGAATCCGACGAGCTGCAGATAGAGGGCGGCCAGAGACTCCGCGTCGCGTCCCACCCGGGTCGTCGATCGCGCCGGGCGGGCCCGATTGTCGATTCCTCGCCGCATGACCCCGTGGATGGAAGACTCGTGCCGAGGAAGCGCGGGCACCCGCGAATGGTGTGACGAGGCCCCACGAAAAACGCGCCGGGGAAAGCCGGCGCGTTCCGACCGCTGCGGAAGGGAACCGCCTCCCGCAACAAAGGACTCTTCGCGATGATTCGCGTCCCGCACGACGATTCGCGTCCCGACAGGCACGGGACTCGCGAAGGGACGCCGGAGACGCTACTCCTTGCTCGACTCGCGGTTGCGCACTTCCCGCTTCTCGCGGATGCGCGCCTTGCGTCCCTTGAGCTCCCGCAGGTAGTACAGCTTGGACCGCGCGACGCGACCCCGCTTCAGGATCTCGACGCTCGCGATGGAGGGGGAATGCAGCGGGAAGATGCGCTCGACGCCGACGCCGTCGGAGACCTTCCGTACGGTGAAGCTCGCGCGCAGTCCGCTTCCGCGACGGCCGATCACCACGCCCTGAAAGCGCTGGAGCCGCTCCTTCTCTCCCTCGATCACCTTCACCATCACGCGGATGGTATCGCCCGGATTGAAGGCCGGCAGGTCGCTCCGCAGCTGCGGATTCTCGATGTTCTTCAGCACGTCCATGGTCTCACC
>JAGQHR010000369.1 GCA_020431745.1 Candidatus Eiseniibacteriota bacterium | reverse complement strand
GAGCTTCAGGCATGGCAGTCTCCGCAAAGCGATCCAAGTCCGCCGCCGCTGCACGCCCGAACGCCGGCAAGAAGGGAGCGCGCGCCGGGCTCGATTTCGCGACCATGATGAAGATCGAACGGATCGCCGACCCGCAGGTATCGCCCGACGGTCGGCGGGTAGTGTTCGTGATGACCGAACCCGACCTGTCGGCCAACGTCATGCGACGGTCCCTGCATCTTCTCGACCTCGGAAGCGGCGCGATTCGCGAGCTCACTCCCGGACCGGGTAATCACATGGATCCGGCCTGGTCTCCGGACGGCGAGAAGATCGCGTTCGTCAGCACGCGGGCGCAAAAGGAGGGCAGTCAAGTCTGGGTACTGCCGGTGAACGGCGGAGAAGCCCGGCGGGTCACGACCGGATACGGAGGCGCCCACAACCCGGTTTGGGCACCCGATTCCCGCCGCATCGCGTTCTGGCGCGAGACGGTCGTCTCGGAGACGTATCAGCCCGGCAAGAGCGAGGCGATCGATGCGCGGACCGGTCCCGGCAACGCGGCCGTCTACGGCCTGAGTCATCCCAAATCGAGCGCCAAGATCGCCGACGCGCTTCTCTTTCGCCACTGGGACCGGTGGCGGGATCGCCGTCGCAAGCACCTCTTCGTCGTCGACTCCGAAAGCAGGAAGACCGTCGACCTCACGCCCTACGACTGCGACGTCCCCCCGATCTCCCTGGGTTCGACCGTCGACTATGCATTCCATCCGGATGGTACGGAGATCGCGTTCGTGATGAACCCGGACGCGGTGGTCGCGCGCTCCACCAACAACTCGATCTTCCTGCAGACCCTCCGCGGTCTCGCGACGGTCGGCGCCCCCCGTTCCATCTCGACGAGCGATGCCTGCGACGCTCATCCGCGGTATTCCGAAGACGGCAGCCGAGTCTTCTACCTGGCGATGGAGCTCCCGGGGTACGAGGCCGATCGTTGCCGGATCAAGGAGTACGACCGCGCGACCGGAGAAACCCGCGTGCATCTGGAACGTTTCGACCGCAGTCCCGACGAGTTCTATCTCCATGGATCGCGCGTGACGTTCGCCGCATCGGACCGGGGGTACCGCTCCCTCTATCGCTACGATCTGGACAAGCAAGCGGTGTCACAGCTCACCGAGGGACTGTATCTCGGGTCGGTGCGACCTCTTCCCGGCAGCGACGACGTCATCGTGACGTACGAGACGACGACGACCCCCGCCGATCTCTATCGACTCACACCCGGCAAGGGGATCGCGGCCGCGAAGGGGGCCGGGGGCACGTTGGCCGAGAACCAGGCGCAGGCGAAGGCCCGCAACGCGGCGACGGCGACCGGGGCCTCCAGGCTCTCGGCTCGGCTGAACGGCGGAGAGTGCGCGCGTCTGACCCGGATCGCGGACGGGGTCGCACCGATCGGAATGAACGAGGCCGAGGAGTTCTGGTTCGCCGGCGCGGGTGACACTCCGGTCCACGGCTTTCTAATCCGACCGGTCGGTTTCCGTCCGGATCGCAAGATTCCCCTGATCCTGCTGATCCACGGAGGTCCGCAATCGGCGTTCTCCGATCACTTCCACTATCGCTGGAACTCGCAGGTGTTCGCCTCGCGCGGAGCTGCCGTCGCCATGATCAACCCGCGCGGCTCGACCGGATACGGGCAACGCTTCACGGACCAGATCTCGGGGGATTGGGGCGGGCGCGCCTATCAAGACCTGATGCGCGGCGTGGACTATCTGCTGTCCCACTATTCCTTCCTCGACGGCAAGCAGGTAGCGGCGGCCGGGGCCAGCTTCGGCGGTTTCATGGTGAACTGGATCGCGGGACAGACCGATCGTTTCCGCGCCCTCGTCAGCCACGACGGCATCTTCCACGCGGAGACCATGGGGTTCACGACGGAGGAGCTCTGGTTCGACGAGCACGAGCACGGCGGCGCGGTCTACGAGAAGCGGGCGTCGTTCCTCAAGTACTCCCCGCATCTGCACACGAAGAGCTTCCGCACGCCCACCCTGGTCGTCCAGGGCGGACAGGACTTTCGGTGTCCGGAATCCGAAGGCGTCGCGATGTTCCAGGCTTTGCAGATGAACGGCGTGGCTTCCCGCTTCCTCTACTTCCCCGATGAGGGACACTGGGTGATGAAGCCCGCGAACGCCCAAGTCTGGTACGACGAGCTGCTCCGCTGGATCATGATGTACCTGGAATCCTGACTCCGGCGGGGAGTGCCCGAGACGGTGCCCCGAGACGGTGCCCCGAGACAGTGGCCCGACGCTGGCTCGAGACGGTAGCCCGAGACAGTGGCCCGAGACGGTAGCCCGAGGACGTGGCTCCGTCGACAGCGACCCGATGACAAGAGACGAGGGAGCGGAGACCGGTCCAGGGGTCGGGATGCTGAAGGATCCCGCGAGATACGAAGTGGAAAGGACGATCACGAAGAATGCCTCCGAACAAGCCCACGACCCCGAAGACGGTCCAACGGTGTGCCTGGCCGGGCGATGATCCGCTCTACCAGCGGTATCACGACGAGGAGTGGGGCGTGCCGTTGCACGACGACCGCACACTCTTCGAGTTCCTCATTCTGGAGGGGGCGCAGGCGGGATTGTCCTGGATCACCGTCCTGCGCAAGCGGGAGGCTTACCGGCGGGCCTTCGCGCAGTTCGATCCGGAGAAGGTCGCGCGTTTCGATCGCAAGCGGATCGCGGCCCTGCTCGAGGATCCCGGGATCATTCGCAATCGGCAAAAGGTCGAGTCCGCGGTCGGCAACGCGAAGGCGTTCCTCGACGTGCAGAAGGAATTCGGCTCGTTCGATCGCTATATCTGGGATTTCGTGAACGGACGGCCGATCCAGAACCGATGGAAGACGCTCAAGGACATCCCCCCCGAGACCGAGGTCTCCCAGACGATCTCCCAGGACATGCGTCGGCGGGGATTCCGCTTCGTCGGACCGACCATCGTCTACGCGCACATGCAGGCGACCGGGATGGTCAACGATCACGTCGTGGATTGTTTCCGCTATGCGGAGATCGCGGCGCTGCGTTGATCGCTTTCGCAGACACCGACCGGGCCCCATGCTACACTCCGTCGCCGGACCCCGCCCCCTGGTCCGGTGAGCGCACGGCGGCAGGGTCGACGCCAACTCCAGCACTCCGGAGGTTCTCGACGTGAACGTCCTCATGATTTCCCCCGGCTTCCCGGCCGAGATGCCGTTCTTCACCCGCGGTCTCCAACAGGTCGGCGCGAACGTAATCGGAATCGGGGACCAGCCGATGGGAGCGCTTCCGGAGATGGCCCAGAACGCACTGGCCGGCTACGTCCACGTGCGCTCGCTGTGGGAGGAGGACGACGTGCTGGAGGAGGTGCTCCAGCTGGCCCGCTCGCGCCCCATCGAGCGCGTCGAGTGCCTGTGGGAGCCTGGAATGATCTTGGCCGCCCGCATCCGGGAACGGCTCGGACTGCCGGGCATGACCGTCGCCGAGACCATCCCCTTCCGCGACAAGGAGAAGATGAAGCAAGTCCTCGACGAGGCGGACATCCGGACACCGAAGCACGCCAGCTCCACGTCCGCCGAAGGCATCCGTCGTGCAGCGGCCTACATCGGATACCCGCTGATCGTGAAGCCGATCGCCGGGGCGGGCTCGAAGGACACCTATCGGGTCAACTCGGATGAGGAGCTCGAGCAGACCATCCCGCTGCTGGGACACATCGAGGAAGTGAGCGTCGAGGAGTTCATCGACGGCGACGATCTCACCTTCGACACCGTCTGCGTGGGAGGCGAGATCGCGTTCGCGAACGTTTTCTTCTATCGGCCGCGGGCCCTGCAGATCCAGACCGTCGAGTGGATCTCCCCGCAGACGATCGCGCTGCGCGACCCGTTCGTCGACCACCTCGCCCCCGGGCGCGAGATGGGCGTGCGCGTGCTGCAGGCGCTCGGCTACCAGGACGGCTACACGCACATGGAGTGGTATCGCAAGCCGCACGGCGAAGCGGTCTTCGGCGAGATCGCGGCCCGCCCGCCGGGTGGTCGCACCGTCGATCTGATGAACTACACCTGCGACATCGATCTCTTCCGCGGCTGGGCAGAGGCCGTCGTGCACGGTCGCTTCACCCAACCGGTCGAACGGCAGTACAACGCCGCGATCATCTTCAAGCGCGCGATCGGACAGGGAGTGATCCAGCGGGTCGAAGGACTGGACCGGCTCATGCACGAGTACGGTCCCCACGTCGCTGCGGTGAATCTGGCCACCGTCGGAACGCCCCGCAAGAACTGGCGGCAGTCGCTGACGGCGGACGGATTCGTAGTGGTCCGCCACCCCGACTTCATGACCTGTCTGGAGATCGCCGACCGGGTCAGCACCGACGTGCGCCTCTACGCCGAATAGGCGCTCTCCGAAAGGGTACGCGCGACGGGACTTCCGCGAACGAGCGGTCGGGCCGCCGCTCGCGGTCGTGCGCCGCGGATACCGGGTCGGTCCTCGCGGCGCCGACCCGGCTTCGGTGATTCGCGGTTCAGCGCACGATGA
>JAGQHR010000036.1:9916-12298 GCA_020431745.1 Candidatus Eiseniibacteriota bacterium | reverse complement strand
GGCGAGTCGTCCCGCAGCAGCGGATTGCTGTGGTTGAGATGCAGGAACCGCACGTGACCTCGATCGGCAGGAGACAGGACCGACAACCGCTCCATCGTGTCGACCACGGGTGGATGCGGAATCTCCGTACGTACGCGCCCCGGGAGCTCCGACATGTCGTAGAAGGTGGCGTCGAGATAAGCCGCACCGACACCTCGCACCCAATCCGGGAGCGATTCCGGCCAAGCCTCCCAACGATCGATGTCCGGCAGGAACAGCACGGAATCCCGAGGACCGGCGATCCGGAACCCGACCGTCTCGGAGAGCTCCCCGCGATGCGGCACCTCGAAGGGACGCACCGTGAGCCCGGGCGAAAGCACGACCGTTTGCTCGTGCGACAGGGGCTGCAGATCGACGTGTCCCAAGTTCTGCAGCAGGCTCCACGGTCCGTTGGACTCGAGGAAATGCCGGAGCCGGGGCATCGCGTACACCGGGATGTGGTCTCCGGCGAGGGCCTCCCGCCCCAGGAGCGCGAGACCCAGGTAGTGACCCAGGTGGGCGTGGGTCAGGAACACGCCGGCCAACCGACGGGGTGCCCCTTCGGGTGGCTCGGCCCCGTGGGTGGTGTGGAGCAGGTCACGCAGCTGCCAGCGGATGTCCGGGGTCGCGTCGAACAGCCAGCAGCGACCCGATGCCGGGTCGGTGAGACCGAGGGCCGTGACCCGTCGTTGCAGCGAGGGATTGGTCCACGCGTCGCGACAGCAGGAACGTGAGCATCCGATGTGGGGAAAGCCTCCATCCTGAGCGATTCCCAACACCGTCACGAACGGTCGTCCACCCCGCTCCGTGGCCTCGACACGGTTCTCGCGCGGATCCGTGAGCGGATCCATGGGCGACTCCGTGCGCCGATCTCCGAGCGGATCTCTGGACTGGCTTCCCGCCTGCGTCATGGCAATCTCCGTTCCACGTCGACCCCGAGGGCGGGTGCGCAAACGACGGTCCTCGAGCTCTCCGCGCGAGCCCGGCGCGAGCCCGGGTGGGAATCCCGTGACCGCCCCTAAAGAGTTTTTCTGAGACCGCAGTCTAGGATACGCTTCCCTTCTTGCGGCCAAAACGCCGCAACCATCTTTGCCCATGCGAGAGCGACCGGAGAAGGAGCGGGTAGTCATGTCGGAGCAACACATCCCCACGGATTCCCAGCCCACGAACGAAGCGGAATCCACCACGAGCGACGCGACCGTGTCGAACGATTCTCCCGAGCCCGAGCCGGCGGCTGAGGCCAAGCCGGCAGAGGCCAAGCCGGCGGAAGCCAAGCCGGAACCGGCCGCCGTCGCGCCAGGGAATGCTCCCAACGACCTTGAAGAAGACCCCGCGCGCGCGGCTGCGCGGCGGGCGGCCTTCGCGGAGATGCTCGATCAGTATGGAAGCCCCGATCGGGGTGAGACCCCGCCCGTGGGCAGCCGCGTGCAGGCGCGCATCGTGCAGCTCGGCGAGGAAACCAGCTTCGTCGACTTCGGTGGACGCAGCGAAGGCGTCGTCGAAACTCGTTTGCTGCGCGGCGACGATGGGGAGCTGCAGTATCAGATCGGCGACTCCATCGAACTGACGGTGATTTCCGATCAGGACCAGGTCGTCCTCGGCACGTCGATGCAGGTCGACTCCTCCGATGCGCTGCGCATGATCCGCGAAGCACGCCAGCAGGGGTTGCCGGTCTCCGGAAAGGTGATCGCGCTGAACGCCGGCGGCTTGGAAGTCCAGGTCTCGGGCGTGCGCGGATTCTGTCCGTTCTCGCAGGTCGAGATCGGCTACTGCGCCGAGCCCTCCGCGTTCATCGGGCAGACGCTGGACTTCCTCGTCGACCAGATGGAGGAGAAGGGCAAGTCCACCAACCTCGTGCTTTCACGAAAGAACCTGCTCCTGCGGACGGAGGCCCAGCGGACCGAGGAGATGCTCGACACGCTGAAGGCCGGCGCCGAGCTGGAAGGAACAGTTACACGAATGCAGCCGTTCGGCGCGTTCGTCGATCTCGGCGGGGTGGAAGGTCTGGTCCACGTCTCCGAGATTCAGTACGGACGCACCGACAAGCCGTCGGATGTCCTCAAGAGCGGACAGAAAGTGCGCGTCCGCGTGCTCAACCTGGATCGGCAGGAAGGAAAGCGCCCGCGGATCTCACTCTCCATCAAAGCGGCGAAGCCCGACCCGTGGAACGACGTGACCGAACAGTTCTGGGAGGGCAAGAAGACGAACGGAACGGTGATGCGTTTGACCAACTTCGGCGCCTTCGTAGAGCTGACTCCAGGCATCGAGGGGCTCGTGCACGTGTCGGAGATCGCGCATCGCCAGATCGCCGATCCATCCGAGGTGCTCTCCGTCGGTCAGGTCGTCGAAGTTTCGGTGCTCAAG
>JAGQHR010000036.1:0-9906 GCA_020431745.1 Candidatus Eiseniibacteriota bacterium | reverse complement strand
ATGCGGATCGTCGTCGGGTGTCGTTGTCGATTCGGGATCGTGAGCCGGCCCCGCCCGTCGACGAGGCGGAGTCCGCCGCCGAGCGGAGACCGCGGACGGGCGACGTGGTCGACGCGGTGGTGCGGAACATCAAGCCGTACGGAATCTTCGCCGATCTTCCCGTTTATGGTGCGCGCGTCAGCGGACTCATCCCGCGCGAAGAGACCGGCGAGAAGCGGGGAGCGGACTTGACCAAGCGGTTCGAGGCGGGAGCGCCGCTCAAGGTGACCGTCATCGACGTCGCCGCGGACGGCAAGATCCGACTCAGCTTGACGGCGCAGCAGGCGGCGGAGGAGAGAAAGGGATTCGAGGACTTCCGGGCCAAGACGAACGCTCCACGCGGCACGTCCACCGCGATGGAAGAGGCGTTCAAGCGCGCGCTCAAGTCCCAGCACTGAGTCGTTCCGGCGAGGAGCCCGCGAGCGCATCGCCGGGCTCCCGACCCGATCGACGCGGCTGGCCGACTCGATCGATCCTGCTCGTCGTCGCCTGGTCGGGCGTTCTTCTGCATGTCGCCGGGTGCGTGCCGCATCGATTCGAGACGTTGTACGATCTGCGCACCCGCTACGACCTTCCCGCGCCGCCCCGCCCCGAGCAGTTTCCGGAAGACGACGCCGTCGTGCTCCTCAACACCGTCGACGTCGAGGTGTATCGCACGGGCATCGTGGAGCTGCACCAGGAGCGGTCCCGTCGTCGCGTTGTTCGGGTGCTGCGCAACCCCCAGCGTTTCGCGCACAGCGTCTTTCATCTCGATGCCGGCGATCGGTTGGTCTCCGTCGAGGCACGGCTCTTCGATCCCGAAGGAGCGATCACCGCAGTCGATCCCGGATCCATTCGGATCGTCCCTTTGTCCGGGGGCACCGAGTCGGAAGAGGAATCGATCGCAGCACCCACCGACGTGCATGTCGATTGGGGCCTCCTCGCGAGCGGTTCGACGCTGGACGTGCGGCTGCGCACGCGGCGGGCGCGGGCGTATCTCTCGGACGAGTGGGCGGTTCAGGACTCATTGCCGATCCAGTACAACGAGTATTCGCTCACCTTTCCCCGCGGACTCCGCAACGTGCACGGCGAGGAATGGGATTGGCGATACCGTCTCTATCGTTGCGCCCATGTGGGAAAGCCCCGGATCGTCGAAGGCACCAACCCGGCCCTCGGACTGACGCTCACCTACACTTGGTCGCTACGTGACATTCCCGCGTTCCGTCCCGAGCCCTCGATGCCGGCGCATGCGACCCGCCAGGAATTCGCCCGTTTTGCGACGACGGATTGGATCCAGTGGAGCGCGCTCACCAGCTGGTATCAGACGACCTACCTCGCAGAACCGCTCGGTCAATCGGAGCGGGCGCGGGCCGAGGTTTCACGAATCTGTGCCGGGTTGACGGATCGCCGCGATCGCATCGACGCCCTTCGCGCTTTCGTTCAGGAGCTGGCACCGCTCGTCCGGCCGATGGAACGTGGCGTGCTCGAGCCGCTGTCGCCGGATGAGGTCTTGAGACGTGGAGCGGGATCGGTGCTCGACAAGGGCACGCTCCTGCTCGCGTTGCTACGGGCCGATGGGCATGTCGCGGTTCCCGCGCTCGCGGTCAGTCGACAGTACGGCGAGCTGGACGATCGCTTTCCCAATTGGAGCTTCGATCGCATGCTGATCGCCGTCGCGGTGGACGGGCGTCGTGTCGGGGTCGGAAGGAGTGGGGCCGAGGGTGATGCGGAGAGCGGAGCGGCGAGTTCCGACGGCGTAGGCACGCCGGCTGGGGCGAGCGCGGACCGTATAGACGCGAGCACCCCCGACGGGACGAGCTCGGACGGCCTAGACGTCGCCGTCCCCGACGTGACGAGCTCGGCCGGCCTAGACGTGGCCATCCCCGGCGTGACGAGCTCGGACGGAGCAGACGGCGACGCTTCCGATGGCGACGAGTCTGGGGATGAGGTTAACGGACGCCGCGCGGATAGCTCGATGGATGGAGGAACCGAAGGCAGAACTGCAGGGACGGGAGTGGATCGGGACTTCCTTTGGATCGATCCGGCGGCGCGGTATCGACCGCTCGGGGCGCTGCCCTGGTACGACCAAGGGTGTCGTGTCGTCTTGATTCGGGAGGACGGCACCGCCGAGCTTCACCGCACGCCCGCGTCGAGGTCATCTGCGAACGGGTTCGATCGACGTACCACGGTTCGTCGTGATTCCGACGGTCGCTGGCGGTGGTCGTGTCAAACCGTCCGCAACGGGGAACCCGCCGCCGAGTGGCGCGAGGAGCTGGCCCGCATCTCCGGCCCTCCCGAGGACCAGCTTCGCGCTTTGTGCACGCGCGAAGTAACCGGCGAGATCGCGGATGCCGAGCTCACGCGCTGGAGACTGGAGCAACCCGAAGGGGACGACGGAGAACTCCGCACCTACGTCGAGTTCACGAGCGATGGATTGGTCGCACCCGGCCCGCCGTGGCCCAGCCTCGTTCTTTCCTGGCCCGATTCGGCCGGAATCGGTCTGCTCGGGAGCCCCCAGCGGCGGTTTCCACTCGATGCGCGGTATCCCCAACGGATTCGTCGATCCTACGAGGTCTCACTCGAGGGAACCGGATATGGCATCCAGGTCCTGCCCACCGAGGACGACATCTCGAACCACGACCTGGTTTTCTCCAGTCGCTACGCCACCACGGTGACGGGCGGGATTCGCGCGGAGCAGGATCTCGAGGTCCGCACCCCGACGCTGCTGCTACGCAATCGCGAGCTGGCCCACCGCGTCGATCTCGCGATCCGATCCGCGCGAGGGCAGGCGTTCGGTCTGACGGGGTCGGCGCCGGAGCCGGAGCCGGGACTGGAGCCCGGTCCGGGGTCGGAGCTGGAACCGGAGCCGAAAGAGTAGCTACCGGGCAGGGTTCCGCTTCAGCCGCACAAGCCCACCCGATGAGTCGCATACGTTGCGGGTGCTTTCCGAGTCCCGCAGCGGGACTGATTCGTGGTGCGGGTCTCCTGTCACGGCGTTGTGGCCGAGCCATTCGCCTCGAGTTGGTTGCCGCCCGAGCGTGGCCGGGTGATCGAGGCGTGCAGCAGCGTCAATGTGCGCGGGCGTTCCACACGGTGAAGCGCCGATCGGAGGCGACGCGGGTCACGCGCGGGAACATCGTCTGTAGGATCGGCCCCAGGTTCGCTCCGTGCACCGCGACCACGCGCAGCGTGCCGCCTGGTTCCAGCGCCGTGCGGGCTTGCTGGAGAAGCCGCACCGTCTCTTCGATGACGAACGCGCCGCCGTCGTGGATCGGCGGATTGCTCACGACGACCGCGACCGATCCCGGATCCACTTCCGTCAATCCATCGTCCGCCCGAATCTCCGCCGCGACGCCGTTGCGGTGGAACGTCTCTTCCGCGGAGCGAACGGCCAAGTACGAGTCGTCGACCAGCAGCAACTTGATGTGCTCGCCGCGCTGGGCCAGCACCAGTCCGAGAACGCCGGCGCCACACCCCAGGTCGACCACGGTCTTCTCGGGCGGAGTCGCCGGAAGATTGCTCAACAGCAGTCGCGTTCCCAGATCGAGATGCTCTTGCGAGAAGACTCCCGGATAGCTCCAGATCTCCAGCCCCTGCGGGTTTCCGATCGGGAACGCGTCTTCAGGAAGTCGATAGTGCTGCGGCGCGATCGCCTTCGGATCCACCTCGAGGTTCTGCACGTCCACGTGGAACAGAATCGACTTCTGGCGGACCGGCGAGACACGCACCGGCCCGAGATCGGTGGCAAAGATCTCGCGCAAGCGGGGCGACATGTGCCGCGTCATTCCATACGCGATGAACCGCGCCGCCGGCGACAGGAACGGCTTGAGCGCGTTGATATAGTAGCGAAGCAGCGCCACCGACCGCGGAACCCGCAGCAGCACCACGTCACACTTCGGGAGGGTGGCATGTCGGTCCCGCTGCGGGAGTGATGTGGGCGACTCCCGCTGCGCGAGTGACGGTGTGCCAGCGGAGGCGTCCCGACGGGCGGAAAGCACCGGGTGACGCGGTGGAGGCGCACCCGGAAGCAGCGCCGTCGATGGAAAGAAGCGCACCGCCTCGACATCGAGCCCGTTGGCCGCCAGATTGTGACGAGCGGTGCGCTGCGACAGCACGGAATCACTCAAGTGGAACGGCCGCAAATGATGCAACGCGACGACGAGCGCACCGCACGGGTCGTCCACCAGCAGAACCTGGCCCGGCTCGCCGAGCTCCGCCTCCAAATGCGCCAGCACATGGCGGTCGGCCGCATCCCAGGCACGCCGGGAGCCATCCAGGCGTGCCAGTTCCAGCTTCCGCCCCTGGTGGACCAGCGGCTCGTGTTCCTGTTCTTTGGGCATCGGAACAGACTAGCAGGCTTTCCCGGACCGCGAACGCAAAACGCACAAACGAGGCGGCGCGCCGATCCCAGGCTGCCGGCCGCGCTCCCAGGAAGTCAGACTCGCCGGAAGACTTCGAACGGCTCCCGGGGCGCCTCCACGATTCCGACACCTTTCGAGCGCTCGGCGGGACGTCGGCCAATCCGGTACCCTTGGCGGCATGTCCTTGCCGCTGGAAACGCTCGGATGGGCTGCCTCCTGGGTCTTGGGGGGCGCGATCTTCGTTCTGCTCGTGCGAAGAGGAGTGACCTACGTCGACTACTACGGCGTCACCGCGATCTACTTCGCGCTGGCGACGGTGGCGGTGGCGGTCCCGTTCCGGCACGTCCTCCTCCCGCTCGCCCACCAGCTGCGTCCCATCCATGCGGTGCTGCTCGCGATCGTGGTGGGACTGCATGTCTGGGTCTATCGATGGCTACCGCGACGCATCCCGCGACCGGAAGCGTTGATCCGCGCGTACCCCCACGTCTACTGGCTGCGGCTCGACCCGCGGTACAACGTCTCGAAGCCGTTCGAGATCCTCTTCCAGCAGGTGCTCTTCATCGCTCTGGTTCTGATTCTCGCGGGGACGGGATGGAACCGGCTGGTCTGGAACGGCGCCCTGATCGTGATGTTCGGTGCGCTCCACGTTCCGATCATTCCGATGGTGGGACGGTACTTCGGTCTCTACTACTTGTGGTCGTCGATGGTCGCGGCGCTCGTCTTTCCGGCCGTGATCCTCGCGGCGCCGGACGGATTCGTCTACGCGTACCTCTTACACTGGCTGTACTACCTGGCGTCGTCGATCTACTTCTGGATGCGGCCACCCGCATCGCATTGACGCTCTCTGGTAGCCTCCCCGTTGGATCGCGCGAGGCGGTAGGATGCCGGCCGAGTAGGGTTGTCGCGGCTGTGGGGACGGAGCAACGGTGCTTCGGCGAACAGCCCTTCGGCTCGTCCGTCAAACCCTTCAGCGACAGCCACTCGGCCCGTCCACACGAAGCTCGGCGACGGCGCTTCGGCCGTCCGTGACCGCTGTCCGCGACAACGCCCCGACGACCCCGCCTCAGCCCTGGTGCGTCGGCATCGTTTGGTCGCCCGGGATCGCGTGGTGCGGATCGGTGTCCATCTTTGGTCGACCGCGACGGAGCAGCAGCAGCGTGATGTCGTCTCCGACCTCGTGATCTCCCAGATAGGCGCGCAGATCGTCCAGCATTCCCGAGGCGATCTCCTCCAGCGGCTGGCGGAAGCGCTTGCGGACCGACTCGATCATCCGCGATTCCTCATAGAACTGGTCTTCGCCGATGGAAGCCTCGGGAATCCCGTCGGTGAAGATGCAGAGGATCCCGTCTTCGGGCAGCGTCACTTTCTGCACGCCGTATGGCATCTTGGGCATCACTCCGATCGGGATGCCCGTGGCCTGCAGCTCCTCCACGCGATCCGGAAGGATCAGGAGCGGCGGATTGTGTCCCCCGTTGACGAACTCCAACGTGTGCGCCGCCGGATCGAGGCGGCCGAAGAACAGCGTCACGAAGCTCGTCACCTCGGTCGAGCGATGCACCTGATTGTTCAGCCGCTCCACCATGTGACCGATCGGGTCCTTGCCCTCGTACAGCAGACGCAGGGACGCCATCACGTTCGACATCAGGAGCGCGGCACCCAACCCCTTGCCGCTGACGTCTCCGACGACGATTTCGACGCCACCATTCGCGAGCTGCTCGACGTCGTAGAGATCGCCCGCGGTCTCGAAGCAGGGCATCTGCTGCGCGAAGATCTCGTAGCCGTCCAGCTGCGGCAGCTTGGCTGGGAGGAGCGACTTCTGGATCCGCGCCGCCGTGGCCATTTCCTGAGCCAGACGCTCTTTCTCGCGCTGCTGCTCGAGCAGGTTGGTCTGCGTGATCTTCACGGCGATCAGGTTGGCCAGCAGCGTGAACGCGCGGAGCTGGTTGTCGTCGTACCGCACCAGAGGATCGCTCGTATCCGCGTAGATCAACCCGATGACCTGCTCGTTGTCGAAGAGCGGCGCGACCATCGCCGAACGAACGTCCAGCGAAACGATGCTGTGGCGATCCTTGAAGCGCTCGTCCGCCTGCGCGTCGGTGACGAGCATGGACGACCGCTCCTGGATGACCGTGTCCATCATCGTCTGGCTCAGCATCATCCGCTCGCCCATCGAGCCCTGCGGACGGACGGCCTTCATGACCAGGTTGCGCTCCTCGTCGTACAACATCAGGAGCACGCGGCGCACGGTGAGTAGACGTTCGATCAACCCCAGGACGGATTCGAAGACGTCCTCGAGCGGACGATGCTGCACGAGCAGCGGCGCCGCCTCTACCAGCACCTGGAACAGCGCCGAGGTCTCCTCCGCGCGGGTCTCCTTGACGTCGGCCCAAGAGAGCCGCGTCGTGGCATGGAGCGTGTCCTCGCCCGAAAGGAGGTTCTGGGCCGATGCCGTCCGCGACCAGGGTGCGTCCTCGGCCACCAGCTTGAGCTCGATGGCCCCAAAGCGAAGCGTGTCTCCCTGCCGAGCGACGACCGACCCGGTCACCCGGTCTTCATTGAGGAAGGTCCCGTTGCGGGATTCGAGGTCCTGGACCGTCAACTCCCCGTCTGCCACGACGAGGGTCGCGTGGTTGCGGGAGACGGAGCGGTGCATCAATTGGATGTCCGCTTCCGGGGTCCGGCCGACCTCGTGCTTCCCCGACTCCAAGGTCCGGCGCAGGTAGCGGCCGTTGACCATGCCTTCCAGAATGATGCGTGACGTCGTCGTGGCCACCCCGGTCTCCTGGGATTCGAGAGAGTTCCCGTCTATTGCCCCGCCGTCTCCGGCCCCATCCTTATAAGACGCATGCAACCAGGCGCTCCACGAGGAGCTCCCCGGCTGAGACGGGCGTTGCCGGCTCCGATACGGGACCGGTGGGGCCACTTCATCCCCGCGACCGGCCAACTGTCCGACGCGAGCCGGGCAATAGTTTCCCACACGCGACCATGAGGTCACAACAGCGGCGGACGGCTCCGGGAGAACCCTCGCTTCGGCTCCAGCCCATTGTCCCGGTTGGGGTTCTTGGACCGGTTCGATGTCTCTGAAAATCGCGGTTCCTGCAGGATTCCATCGGCAAACGCGACAAGACGGCCGATAACGGACCCAGCGGGCACGGCCGGATCGGCGGTGCTCGTCGCTGTGCCTCGGCAACGGGATCCGGAGTAGCTCGGTGGCCTCGCGCCACGACGTTGCCCGTGTGCGCGGCTCCGTACCGACGGCAACGTTCCGTCGCGCCGACAATCTGTCTACGGGGGGCGGGTTGTCCGGACGTCGGTTCCGCTGCGAAGACTCTGCGTGACGGAAATCTGGAGGCACACACCTGTGGCCGACCTCGATCTCGACAAACTCCTTCACGGCGAATTCGGTGATTGGGTAGTGGGAACCCCGGTCGAAACGACATCCATCCCCGGAACTTCCCCGACCGTCGCCTGGGCTCTCCGCTCCGACTACGTTTCCCAAGTCGATCTCGATGCCATCTCGGATCTTGCACAGTCGCTTTGCGACCGTGGGGAGTTCCTCCGGGCGTTGACCGTGCTCAAGCTGGTGCATCGTCCCGACGAGGACGAGGGATTCGACGCCACCGGCATCGTCCAGAAGATGCTGGGATGCAAAGGTCCCGACTCCACCGATCCGTTGCCGGCAGAGTTTCTGGGGACGCGACGCGAGCGGCTGGCGTTCTCGGTATTCGAACGCGACGTCGTGGAGTTCATTCCTGCTCCCCGTGAAGGAGCCAAGCTGCCCGGGAAGTATTGGTTCATCGCCCACGACAATACGCCGCGCGAGGGCGCTCCCCGAGGATTGTTGATGTTGTGGAATGCCCGCACCGAGGTCGCCGGCGCGGTGCGGCCCGCCGGCAAGCGGCTCAAGGCGCGGCGCAAGCTGCGGCTGCGCTCCGAGCTCGCGGTGCTCCGCCCCGATGCGCGGGAAGCCGGTCCCATCCGGATGCCCGCCGAGGTGATCGACATCTCGCCCACCGGATGCGGGATTCGCGTGAGCGATACCATCGGCCGGCTGCGCGGGTTGTCCCTAGTCGGAATGCGCGCGCGTTTTCAGGTACGCGCGAACATGAACAATGAGGTGTTGTCCTCGTTGGCGTGGATCCGTTGGGTGAGCGGGAACGATCCCGCGGACATGCAGATCGGGCTCGAGTTCCTGGAACCGCCGCCCGAGTTCAGGCAAGGTGTCGAGCGCCTACTCACGGTGGATCATGGAGACCTCCGCTATTTGTGGAGCCTGTGGGATGCGGAGGCGAGGACGTCATGAAGCAAGACATGCCCAGTTTCGCGTGGGCCGTCGGTGGTGGTAAGGGCGGGGTCGGAAAGAGCTGGATCTCCCTCGGTCTCGCCTACTGGTTCGGACGGTTGGGACGCGATGTCGTGATCATGGACGGGGACCTTGGCGGCGCCAATCTCCACACCATGCTCGGCATCCGGATCCCCGGCCGAACCTTGGACGATTTCCTCCTCCGCAAGGTGGAGACGCTGGACGAGATCCTGATCCCGACCAATCTGTCGCGGGTCAAGCTCATCGCCGGCGGAAGCGAGCTGCCGTCGTTGGCCAATCCCAACTACGCGCAAAAGACACGCGTGGTGCGGGCCATGAAGTCGCTGCCGACCGACGTGATGCTCGTCGATCTCGGCGCCGGCATCGGGCTCAACACGTTGGACTTCTTTCTCGCCTGTCCCAACAAGATGGTGGTGATCACGCCGCAGCCCACCTCCATCCAGAATGCCTACGGCTTCATCAAGGCTGCCCTGTTCCGCAAGATCTCACGGATCATCACGCCGACTCCCCTCAAGGGATTGCTGGATGCGCGTCCCAACGACGAGCAGCCGCCTCCCTCCTCGATCGAGGAGATCCTGGAGGAGGTCTCGATCAGCGCGCCCGAGGTGCTGGACGAGGTGCGGCAGGCCGTCGACGACTTGCGGATCCGCCTGATCGTGAACATGTCCGCGAACAGCCGGGACGTGAAGGCCGGAAACGTCATCCAGGGGGTCTGTCGACGTTTCCTGTCGGTCGAGGTGGAGATCCTGGGCTCGGTTCCTCGCGACTCGCGGGTGGAGCGCTGGTCGGCGACGATGGACCCGGGTTCCTTGGTCACACAGGATCCGGACAACGGGGCACTGAAGTCGCTGTACGAGATCGCGTACGCGCTTCTGCGAGACATTCCCACACTGGAGAAGAACGCGGCCTGATTCCTGGACTCGTGGTAGAGTCACGGATTGGACCGGCCTCAGGCGGACCGAGGCGTTCTCGCTAAAGAGGCGCCGAGGGGTCGTCCGATGTCTACGTATCTGCTGATTGCTGGACGGTAGCTCAATGGCAGAGCAACGGACTGTTAATCCGTCGGTTGGAGGTTCGAGTCCTCCCCGTCCAGCCAACTTCGATCGCTTCTAGCTGCGTGCGGGCGATTTGGTTGACGGAGCCCCGGTGATCACGTCGCCAGGGTCCTCGTTTGCGCCAGATTTTGCGCGGGGTTGCGGGGTC
>JAGQHR010000368.1 GCA_020431745.1 Candidatus Eiseniibacteriota bacterium | reverse complement strand
CCCCGGCCGCCGCTTCCGGCCCCGGAAGTCGGGGGCTTCCAAGGTCTTGTCCCGACTCGTATAATCGCCCCGGTGTGCTGACGGTCCACCGGTGGGTATCCCACGTGCCCTCCGCGGTCGTCCGCACGGTCTCAACAGAAAGGAGCGTATGATCTTAGCACTCATCGTGGTGCTGGCGGTGTCTGCCGTGGTGGACTTGGCGCTGGGGGCGTGGGCCAGCGCATCCTGGGAGTCCTTTGCGGGGACATGGTTTCATGCTCCGGCCCCGGTGGCCGGGCACGAACCCCAGCTCCTCGGATTGGTCCTCGGACTGATCCTGATTTTCTTTGCCGCAGCGCAGTTCGACACGATTCGGGGCATCCGGCAGGACCGGGAGGGCGTGTACCGCTTTCCGATCCTGTTCGGCGGATATCTGTTCGTGTCGTCTGTGGTCACGTTCCTGGTGATCCAGAGCTGGAACGCCAAGGTCATGACGATGGATGGATATGAATTCCTCCTCATGGATGGCCTTCGCGGCGGTCTCCTCGTCACCTTCGGTTTGCTGGCAATGCGTGCTCCCGCCACCGTGCGCGAGCTTCGTTTGCCCAAGCAGGCCCAAGCACGAGCCGATCGTGTCGCTCGATCGCACGAGCGGGGCTCCGGCCCTCGGCGCGGACGGGACGGAGGGCGGCGTGGCCGCTCGGACCGCTCGGATTCGCGCCGACAAGAGCGGCGATCCGCCAGGAAGTCGACCAAGTCCAAGCCCTCCGCGCCGGTCGAGGCCGGGCGCCCCAGCGCCCCCGATGCCGGCGGGAAGGATCGATCGCTTTCCGTGGTCGTCAAGGGTGAGTTCCGGTCGGGATCCGATCGCGACTCCGAGTCCGCGGAAGGAAACGGGAGCGATGCGGGAGCACGGGATGGACGGCGCCGCCGGCGTCGTCGAGGTGGCACGGGTCGCCGCTCTACCAGAGGCGGTGATGCCGGCGACTCTTCCGCGGGCACGGGCTCGATCGACGCCGACGCGCGTCTCGACGAGGCCCGTGCCGTGAGCCGTGCCGAAACCAGCGCGACCCGCAGCAACGGGACGACAGGGAGCTCCGGGGTGGAAGCCCAGGGCACCCATCACAACGGATCGTCATCCACGGCAGCGTTGCCGTACGAGGTGACGGACCTGATCGGTTCGCCCGAGGGCGTCTCCAAGCCGGTCACGAGCAGCGGATCCGGCTTCGGCCGGGGCCGTCGTCCCGCGAGCAGTCGCAGACGTTGAGCCGTCGGTAGTCGGCCGGATCCCAGGTCCGGCCCTCCGGCGCACCCGCCGACCTCGTTCGAGCCGGCGGGTGGATGCGCAGATCGAACGACGGGTCCCTACGCAGACCCGACGCAAGACGAAAGCCGGTTCGATGTTTCATCGGGCCGGCTTTCTGCGTTGAGATCGCGATCAGCGGGATCCGTCGCCCATCGAGGCACGGGCGTCGTAGACGGCGAAGCCGACCTCGGGCACGTCGACGCACACCAGACCAGGGCCCGGGCTGCTGCATGTCGGCCGAACGGCTCCTCGACCCTTCGGCGAGTCGGCGTGGTATCCCGGCCAGTCGAGAAGGATCGCCTCCGCCGATCCGCTGGTGGTCAGCAGGACGGCCTCCGGAATTGCCGGATGGTCTGCGTCGTGCGGAGTCGGTCCCGGAACGACGACCGCCGCGAGCAGGTCGGGGCTCACCAACGCAGCCGAGTCGATGTAGCCCCCGTCTTCCATTCCGAGATCGCGCCAGGGCACTTCGAAGCGGCGGACTTCCTCCAGGGTGCTCGTCTCGTAGATGACGAACAACGCGTCTGCGGCCAGGACGATCTGGGACTCATCCAAGCATTGCGGTCCCCGCCGGACGGGCAGTCTCCGAATCGCGACGTCGTCTTCGTCGGCATAGACGAGACTCGACCCGAGGCTGTCCCGGATGACCGTGCAGAGCGCGCCGCCCGAGGAGAGGGTGGGGAAGAGCGGCCATTCCCTCGTTCCGAGATCGGTGGACGCGATCGGTCGGCCATCCAGCGCGTATCGACAAAGGAGCAGATTCGAGTTGGCCCGTGAGCGTAGGGCCCACGGTGGTTTCGGCTCGGCGGAACCCAGGGCCCACAGGGTGCCCGCGGCGAACTGCGCGTAGAGCAATCCGTCCAGCAGCGGGATCCGCCCTCCCTCCCGATCGGACAAGACAAATCCCGTGGACGTCTCCAGCACGACCTCCGGGCCGTCGCGATGAATCGCGTACACCTCGGCAGGTCCCAGGCAATCCACCTCCGACGAGGCGACGTAGGCGCGAAAGACCTCGCCCAAACCGTCGCGCACCCGGATCTGCTGGGTGTAGAAAGTCGGGTCCGCGAGCACGTTGCCTACGCCGAGAAAGCTCCGGGAGAGCGGGTATTCGAAGAGAATCTCACCGCCGGGCCCGACCAGCTTTGCAGTGCGGGGTTCCCGCGCCACGACCACGCGCCGGAAATCCGCGGGCAATCCGAGAGATCGCGTCCGGCCGGCGCTCGTGTCGTCGGAGTCCGTCGCCGATTCCGACCCAGTATCGGATGGCGCAGCGGCGCCGCCCGGGCAGTCCGACTCGAGGGAGAAGCAAAGCGTCGGCGCGAGGTGCACCGGACCCGGTCCCGGCGGGACGGCTTCTCCCTCCAGGACGTCCTTTGTCTGGGCCGAAATGAGGAGCGAGGCCAATGCGAGGAGTCCCGCGGCTCCGCCGAGCGCGCGTCGCGAACCGAGAAACGATGGGGACACTGCGGACCATCCTCTCCGGAGAGCAACCGGGACGTTAGGCCGAAGGCTGACTCCTGTCAAACGTCCCGGTGGGCGGTTCGTCTCTCGCGCTCTGCTAGCGCAAACGGATCGCGCGCGCCTGCGCGAGGACGTGGTCCGACGCTCCAGGTTCGGACAGGCGCACGTAGTACGCGCCCGCCGGAACCTCGCGTCCGGCTTCGTCCCGGCCGTCCCAGCTCCACGCGTTGAAACCCGGACCGCCGGTTCCGGTCAGCGTCCGCACCAGTCGTCCCGATCCCGTGAAGATGCGGACGACTCCGGCCCCATCCGCCGCCCCGCGCAGCTCGATGTGGGACAGCGCACGACTCGGATTGGGTGTGATCGAGAGCGCGGCGACGGCAACTCCCACCTCGGGCACGGATGTGGGCGCGCCGCTGCCCGGTCCGTAGTGCGGGATCGGCCGTCCGATTTCGTACGCGCCCAAGTCCGGCGCCGCGCCGAGGTAGCCGTCGTTGATGTTCGCGAGCAGGACGCCCGCGTCTTCCGCCGGGGAGCCGGAACGCAGTCGCAGATCCTGACTGCCCGGTTCGTACGGCGGCGGGTACCCGCCGTTGCCGAGGTACGGTCCCAGTGGTGGCTCTTCCGCATCCACGAAGACGCCGATGTCGAGCAGAACTGCGCTCCACGACATTCCCATCGCCTGCTGGAAGTCGGCGAGATTGCGATAGAGCACGCCGTTGAAGCGGCCGAAGCGGTTCGGAATCGCCTGGTACCAGCCGTTGAAGTCGAAGTCCGCACCGATTCCCGACGTGTCCAGGGCGATCGGATCGCCGTTGTGGCCGGGTTCACTTCCGCCGATGAAGAGATTGTTGCGGACGATCGCGTTGCGCCACTGTCCCTCGCCCCAGCCGCGCGGGTCGGCGCCCACGAACGTGTTGTCGAAAACGATCAGTCCGGTGGGCCAGACCTGGAACTTGAGCGGCTTGAGCTGGAAGTCGTAGACGACGTTGCGGATCGAATAGACGGGGCCGCCGAAGACCGGCTGGGCGCTGATTCCGCAGAGCACGTTGGTGAAGCGGTTGTCCCAGATCCGGATGTTGTGACGCGATCCGTCGGTCTCGATCCCGTCGTCGGTGCAGTCGTAGACCTCGTTGCCGTAGACGTCGCAGTTGCTCGTTTCGACGTCGGTTTCGCCGTGGCCCACCGTCAGACCGTCCCACCAGTCGTAGATCTCGTTGTGGGCGACGACATGACCGGTGCCGACGACGATCAGCGCGTAGGCGTCGTCGTTGCGGCCGTCTTCCCAGTGGAACGGTCCGCGGATGACGTTGTCGGTGATGGTGGCGTCGGTGTGGCCCGGTCCCAGGAGGTAGATGCCGCCTTTCTCCGACCCGGTCAGGTTGGAGGAATCGACGATGCAGTCGCGGATCACCAGTCCCGTCGTGGCGTAGCCGCGGATCGCCATCTGCCTGGGCCGGCGCACGGTGACGTTCTCGAGATGGACGGACTGCGAACCGGAGAAGTCGACGACCGGTTTGGCCGTGTCCTGTCCATCGCGCACGACCGCGCGCGCGTCGGTCCTTTTCCACACGATGGGCTTGCCCGGCAGCCCGCTTCGCGTCAGGGCGCTCACGCCGAAGTACGTCCCGGGTTGGAGGAGGAACACGTCGCCGGGGAGTGCCTGGGCGTTGGCCGCCGCGATTCCACGGAACGGATCGGTCTGCGTCCCCGTGCCGCCGGCCGTTCCGGGTACGACGTAGCGGAGTCGCGGGAGGACGGGGTCCGTCGG
>JAGQHR010000367.1 GCA_020431745.1 Candidatus Eiseniibacteriota bacterium | reverse complement strand
CGCACCGGGATCCAGCGCAGCATGGCCAGGGAAAGATCCGGCAGATAGGTGATTACGAAAAGCGCGGCCAGCATCATGAGCAGCCATGGCACCGAAGCTCCGTACACCTCCACCACCGGACGCCGAAAACGAAACGAGGAAATGAACAGATTGAGCCCGACCGGCGGCGTCGAGTACCCGATCTCGAGGTTGGTCAGGAAGATGATCCCCAGATGGACCAGGTTTACTCCGTACTGCTGGGCCAGCGGCACGATCAGGGGGACGACGACGATGAGCGCCGAGAAGATGTCCATGAGACATCCGACGATGAGGAGGAAGACGTTGAGCACGAGAAGGAACACCAGACGACTGTGGATCACCTCCTTGACCCACTCCAACAGGTGCAGCGGCACTTGCGCGTCGATGAGGTAGTTCGTGAGACCGAGGGCGGAGCCGAGGATGATGAGGATGCCGCCGACCAGGGTCATGCTCTCGGCGGCGATCGCCGGAATTCGTCGCATCGGCACATCGCGATAGATCCACACCTGGGAGACGAGGGCATAGAGAGCGGTCACCGAAGCCGCTTCCAGCACCGTGAGCGTCCCACTGTAGATGCCGCCCAACACCAGGATCGGCAGGGGAAGCTCGAAGAGCGCGCCCCGCAGGGCGGGCCAGACGTTGCCCCAGGCGAAGGCGGTCCGAACCCGGTCGGGACGCCGTCCCTCGCGCACGGAGAGGAGCGACAGCGCTACGATGAGGAACACTCCCGGAAGGATGCCGGCGAGGAAGAGCCGATCCACGGACGGCGCCTCCGACGGATCGAGCGTCAAGCCTCCGGCCGCACTCGTCGCGACGTAGCTGTAGAGAATGAGCGGCAGGCTCGGCGGAAAGAGCAGTCCCAGACTCCCCGAAGTCGTGAGCAGTCCCAGAGAGAAGCGTTCGGAGTAGCGTTCCGCGAGGAGCGCGGGCATGAGCAGGCCCCCGGCCGCGACGATGGTGACGCCGCTCGCTCCGGTGAACGCGGTCAGCACCGCACAGGTGACGAGGGAGACGATCGCCAGACCACCCGGCATCCAACCCAGGAGCGCCCGCGAGAGATGGACGAGACGGCGCGCCGTTCCGCCCTCGGCGAAGAGATATCCCGCGAAGGCGAACAGGGGGATCGAGACCAGCACCGGCGAGCTCGCCAGGCGCGCCATCTCCGCGATCACCGCCGAGGCGGCGATCCCGTCCCGCGCGAACGCGACCAGCGATCCCAAGCCCAGCACCGCGAAGAGGGGAACCCCGATCAGCGCCAGGATCGCGAGCACGATGAGGAGCAGGGGCGTCACGTGCTGGGCTCCATGCTCTCGGGGCCTGCGGCCGGATCCGGTCCGAGCACCGCATCCGCCAGGAAACGGAAGGCCAGCAGGGCGAATCCCAGGAGCAGGATGCTCTGGACCACCCAGCTCGGAATCCCGAGGAAGGCCTCCGAGGTGAACTCCCGTTCCAGACCGAGGTACTCGTACGACCCGTTCGCGAGTGCGACGCAGATCGCACCGGCGAGAAGGCTCACGATCCGGACGAGGATGGAACGCCCCCGCGGCGGCAGCATGCGCGAAACGACGTCGATGGCGATGTGCCGTCCCCGAGCGGTCGCGGCCAGCGCCCCCAGGAACGCGACCCAGAGGACGAGGGCGCGCAGGAGCGGGTCGATCCAGATATAGCCCGCGTCGAAGACGTTCCGCAGGACGATCTGGAAGATGGAGAGGCCGATCATCGCGGCCAGGATCAGGGCGAGCACGGACTGCTCGAGCAAACGCCCCCGCCGTCTCCACCCCTCTCGGTCCGCCTTCAGAAGGAGGCCACGCACGGTGACGCCGATCGCGATCAGCAAGAGAAGCGCGAGCACCAACGACCGACCTGCCGCGAGGCCGGGAACGAAGAACGAGGATGGCTCCATGGACTCAGGGCTGCTCGTTGCGCGAGCTGCCGCCGGCGCGTGCCTCGGCGACCGCGGATTGGATCTGAGCCAAGAGATCGGCGGAGTAGAGGCTTCCCTTCAGCTCCTCGGCGACGCTCTGGCCGAGCGCGCGAAAGCGCGCGACCTCCGCGGGGTCGGCCGTCACCGTTTGCACGTTGCTTTCGGCGATGACCTCCGCGCTGCGTGCGCTCTCGTCCCGGGTCGCGCTGCGGAGCTTGTCGAAGTACTGATCGCAGAGAGCGCGCACCTTCGGGCGGTGCTGTTCCGGCACCTTGTCCCAGGCTGCGTTCGAGATCACGACTGCTCCCATCGCATGGGTGATCGGCAGATCGGTCGTGTACTTGACTCGCGTGAACCACTGCAGCGCGATGCACGCGAGCGGAGAGACGTAGACCGAGCTGATGAGCCCGGTCTGGAGCGAGGTCATGACATCCGTGATCGGGAGCGGAACGGGAGAGACGTTGGCCGCCTTCAGGAAGGCCTCGGCGAGCGGATCCCCCTCCCACAGCCAGACCTTTTGCTCTTTGAGGTCCTCCTGCGAGCGGATCGGAGTCTGCGAATAGAGGTAGACGAATCCGACGTCGGCCCATCCCAGGATGGTGAACCCGGCTTCCTTCAGCATCTGATCGAAGATCGGATCCATCCGTTCGTGCGCCGCCGCCACCTCCGCCTCGTTCTCGAAGAGGAAGGGAAGCTCCATCACACGCACTCCGGAGGCGATCTCTCCGAGGCCGACCCCGGTGAGCCCGCCGCCGTGGAGCTGGCCCGTGCGGATCTTGCGGAGCACGACCGGCTCGTCTCCCTGGATGCCGCCGGCGTAGAAGCGCAGCCCGACGTCCCCGGCCGTTTCTGCACGAATCTCGTCGTCCAGCTCGTGCATCACGTTCATCCAGGTCGAGCCCTCGGGGGCGAGGGTCGCGATCTTGATTTCGTACTTTGCCTTGGCCGCGAATCCGGGGGCGGCGAAGGTCAGACAGAGGAGCAGGCCGGCCCCGAGGACGAAGAGAAGCCGCTCCCGATCAGAAAAGCTCATCACGAATCTCCAGCAGGTAACGGGCCTTGTCCTTGGCCACTTCGTTCCAGAGACGGAAATCGGGGAAGAGATCGTCGGGCGCTGCCAGAACTTCGTTCAAGGTCGAGTCGAAGCACTCCTCGTCCAGGACCTGGCGGCAATAGAACTGCGCGTAGAGAACTTGGAACAGCAGCATCCGGTTCCCCGAAATGCGGAACGCCTCCTGGAAGTTCCGCTTCGATTCCTCCGGCTTCCCACCCAACATCTGAGGACGGAATCCCTGAATGGAGGCCAGCATGGCGTAGGGCAATCCCTCGTAGTAGTCGCCCCGCAGCTCGATGATCCGGGACAGGTACAGTTCGATGCGCGGAATCATGGCGACGGCGGCCGGATCGTCCAGATTCAGACTCACCCAACGCATCCAATTGGCCAGGGTCCAGAAGAGGACCGGCACGTCGTCTTCCGAGATCGCCTCCAGGGTTTCCGCTTCCGGCAGCGGCTTCTCCGCTTCCGCCTTCTGGAACCAGTCGACGGTGAGAAGATATTCGCGCCCCAGGCGCCAGCCCTCCTTATAGAGCAAGGTCGCCCGATCCGGCTCGATGTCCTCGACGAACCCCATGGAGAAAGAGAAGTAAGCCTGCCCGACCAAAACCCGGAGATCTTCCCGCTCCGGATACTCCTCCGCCATTCCCCGCAGGAGCAGCAGATTGGCAGGCACTCCCTCCCGCACGGTGTCCAGGTCTGGATCGCGGAACGTCGCTTCCAGCGTCGATTCGAGGATCGGGGTCACGCTGTCCACCGCCACCCTCCGGGTCACGGCACAGCCGGTCAGAACGAGCATCGCGAGCACGAACGCCGGGTACGCGAAGAGGGTTCGGCGGTCGAATCCCATGGAACATGTCTCCTGGTTCTTTCGCATCGAGCGCGGATCATACGGGCTGCCCCTGAAGGAGTCAAAAACGGCCGCTGCGAAACCGAGCCCTCCGAGCTGCCCCCTTGACCTTGTTCCGGCCAAACCCCTAGTCTCTGGCGGGTTAACGATTTCCGGCGGAAGTTTTGGAGGTTTGCAGGTTCGTATGGCACCACCCAAGAGAAGAGGCGGCGCGAAACCCAAGGGTCCCAAGCGGGACACGCGGAGAACGCCGGACGACGAGCCACGGCAGACTCGATCGGATGCGATCGAAGTCACGGGCACGGTCGTCGAGCCACTCCCCAATGCGATGTTTCGCGTCGAGCTCGAGAACGGTCACATCGTGCTCGCACACATTTCCGGCAAGATGCGCCGGCACTTCATTCGTATCCTGCGGGGTGACAAGGTCACGGTCGAGCTCTCCCCCTACGACCTTTCCCGCGGACGCGTCGTCTATCGTTTCAAGTAGGTCTCACACCTTCGCGACCCCGCACCGATGAGGTGGGACGAGAACCCTCACGAAGAAGGGTACGTACCGCGACTTTCGGTCGCGAGTCTTCTCCGGCGGATTCTCGCGCGACTGCGCAGCGAGAGCCGCGCCATGACGGTGGGGATCGGACTGCTCCTGCTCTCGGTCGCGGCCGAGCTGGCCG
>JAGQHR010000366.1 GCA_020431745.1 Candidatus Eiseniibacteriota bacterium | reverse complement strand
GTTGTCTTCCGCCAGAAGCAGACGGCCCTTCGATGGTTCATGAGATTGTTGGGGCGATCCTCCCGGGGCGCCGGGCGGCGTTTCGATCTGGAGCAACGTCTGCAGTGACCCGAGGAGCTGATGGCGGCGCAAAGGGCGCGTGAGGACCGCGTCGAATCCGGGAAGATCCGTGACTTCCCAGGCGTGGCCCGGTCCCGCAGCCGCGAGCAGGATGCGCTTTCCCGCCCGCGAAAGAGTGGGGACGAGCCGTCCCGCCGCTTCGGCCCCCTCTCCACCACCTTCTCCGTCCAGAACGCGGGCGTCGACCAGGACGACGTCGAACTCCCGATGCTGCGATGCCGCAGGGTGTGCAGTGACCGAAGACTCCGGTGGCACCACCACTTCCGTTTCCATATGCCAACGTCTCAGTCGTTGGACGAGAGCGCGCGTCCCGTTGGTCTCGGGGGCAAGGAGCAGAACGCGTCGTCCCTCCAGACCGGTCGTGGGGGACTCGCGCCGCTCCGGGATTCCCACGGCAACGGTGAACCAGAAGGTGCTGCCCAGACCGGGGACGCTCTCGACTCCGATCGTTCCGCCCATCAGCTCGGCAAGCTGCTTGGAGATCGCGAGTCCCAATCCGGTGCCGCCGTACCTTCGCGAGGTGGACCCGTCGACCTGGGAGAAGACGCGGAAAATGCGTCCGCGCTCTTCGTCCGTCATGCCGATTCCCGTGTCGCGGACCTCGAAGCGGAGAAGACCGCCGCCGTTTCCGGCGCGTTCGATCGAGACCTCGGCCACGACCTCTCCCTCTTCGGTGAACTTGATGGCGTTCCCCACGAGATTGAGCAGGATCTGGCGCATCCGACTCGGGTCGCCGGTGATCGATTCCGGAACGTCTCCCCGCACCAGGGCGGAGAGGGCCAGACCTTTGAGCGAAGCAGCATCGGTGAGGAGCTCGACAGACTCCTCGACGATACGGTACGGGTCGAGGTCGATCGCTTCGAGCTCGACGCGTCCCGCCTCGATCTTCGCGTAGTCGAGGACGTCGTTGATGAGCGACATCAGCACCTCGCCGGAAGAGCGGATTGCGTCGACGTGTTCGCGCTGCTCGGCGCTCATCGCGGTGTCCTGAAGAAGAGTCGTCATTCCGATCACGCCGTTGAGCGGCGTACGGATCTCGTGACTCATGGTGGCGAGGAACTCACTCTTGGCCCGATCGGCCGCCTGGGCGAGATCACGAGCGCGGGCGAGCTCTTCGGACCGCCGTCGCAGCTCGTCCTCCGCCCGCTTCCGATCGGTGATGTCGTCGATCATGGCGCGGAAACCCATGACGTGGCCGGACGCGTCCAACGTGGGCCGAATCGACAAGGATCCCCACCAGGGAGTGGCGTCCGTGCGGGTGAGCTCGACTTCGATCCCCTGAAGCTCGGTTCCCTTGATGGCCTCGAGGAGCGAATCGACGATCCGCTGGGTACCAGACGGGCTGGCAGCTGCGAGCTCCGTGACCGACAGCCCGATGAGGTCCGGTACGGTCGACCCGTGCAGCTCTGCGGTCTTCCGATTCGCTTCGATGATGCGGCCATGCAGGTTCAGGCGCAGGTAGGCGAGCGGCGCCCGTTCGAACAGGTCCCGGTAGCGCCGCTCGCTCGCGGCCACGGCGAGCTGAGCCATCCGCACTTCCTTCTGCTCCTGTCGGCGCAGCGTCACGTCCGACGCGACTCCGACGAGCGTGGACGCGGTTCCGGGACCTGGTCCTTCCGAAGCGGCACCGGATATGTGAAGGGTTCGCGGCGTCCCCTCGCGGTCGGAGACCTGGAGATCGATTTCCAGGTTCGCGGTACTCCGCTGGACGTCGCGAATCGCGACCAGGAGCTCGCGTCGGACGCGAGGCTCGAGCGAGCGGAGCAGGGCCCTTCCTGTCGCGGGTAGATCGTGATCGGTGCAGGGCGAGCCACCGACGAAAACGAGCGCGTCTCCGTCCCGGCGCCACTCCCAAACCACCATGTGGGTGCGGTCCAGTGCGTGCCGGAATCGTTCCTCCCTTCGGCGGATCCGATCCTCGGACTCCTTGCGTACGGTGATGTCCACCATCGAACAGAGCAGGTAGCGCACTTCCGCCGGCACGGGATAGAGCGCGATCTCCACCGGGATGATCGTTCCATCCTGACGGACCGCGCTGAGATCGCGGCCGAACCCCATGGGACGGGTCAGCTCCCCTCCGGCGAGTCGTGCGCGGAGCGCAGCGTGGTTCGCGCGGACATCCGGGGGGACCAGCGTCTCCACCGGAAGCCCTTCGAGCCCGCCGAGCTCGTATCCCAACGTGCGCTCGGCGGTGGCGTTGGCATGCACGATCCGTCCCCGCGGATCGACGAGCATGGCAGGCCAGGGAGCGACGTCCACCGCGGAAAGGAGCTCCCGCCGCGTCCTCCGGGTGGGCGAACCGTTCCTGTGCGGGCGTGGGAAGAGGCGTCGAACCCAAGCCGCGAAGCGCGTCCGTGCCTGAACGCGAGTCATTGTGTCCTCGAATACCTGAATAGTCCGGATGCGCCGCAGCGGTTGGATCAACCTTCCGTCTGGTATCGACGCGAGTTCGAGTGAAGTTGACGCAGTCCGGAAGAGGTACGGGGAATACGAGGCAGCTGGCGACCGGAGAGTCGGTGCGAGGGACGGCGCCGGCGCGCGACGCGCCGGTCGCGGGTGCTCGACCGTTTGTGCGGGGATCCCTCCATCGTAGCCACCTGGCCTACATCCGGCCCGCGGCCACGTCGATGTGCGGCTCCGTTTGCTGTCGGAACAATGCTCGTTGTCTCGTGCGCGCGGTTCTCAGCCAAGCTGTCCGGCCGGCAACCCTCCTCCGACAACCGGTCCGACCGCGCACGCTCCGCGGTGCGGGTAAGTACGAATCTAGTGGAAGGGTTCCCCGAATCTCGATGGACCCGCCAGAACCGGATCTAGATACCCGTATGAAGAAACGAGTCACAACCAAGAAGTCGACGCCTCCGCCGAACCGAACCGTAGAACAACGTCTGAACGAGCTCGCCGGGCTCGTCGTTGCTCTGGGAATCGACGAGGAAGAGCACGCTCCGGTGCGCTCCATCCTCGGCGAGTTGGCGGGCACGGATGCCTGGACGGAAGCGGGGCGTCAGCTGGCCGCTCAGGCGGCGGAGCTCCTGGACGAGCTCGGCAAAGGTGACAAGGACAACCCGGAGGCCTTCCTCCTCGGGATCGGGAACCTGGTCACGGAGATGCAGGAGCTGGCGGAGCGAGGATCGGTGAGTCCGAGCGCGGCGGCAGAGGAACCCCCCGCGTCTCTTCCCTCTCCGGAGTTCTCCGCGGAGCCCGATGCTCCAACAGAGTCGGCGAACGCTGTGTTCGCAGCGGACTCCGAGGTCGTGGCCGAGTTCATCTCCGAGTCGCTCGATCACCTGGAGAGAGCGGAGGAAGCGCTCCTCACGCTGGAGAGCGATCCCGCGGATCATGAAGCCATCAACGCCGTCTTCCGCGCGTTCCATACGATCAAAGGGACGTCGTCGTTCCTCGGGCTGGATGCGATCCAAGAGCTATCCCACAAGGCGGAGAGCCTGCTCGATCGTGCCCGCAACGACGAGATCCAGATCGTGGGAGACAACGCGGACCTCGCCCTGGAGTCCTGTGACGGCCTCAAAGGGTTGATCCAGGCGGTGGAAGCGAAGGGCGTCGGTGAGGCGCGCGCGCTTCCGGCCCGATACCAAGGCCTCGTCGCCAGGCTGGATGGCCTCGCGAGCGGCACCGGTGCGTCGCGGGGTTCGCATCCGGCTGCAACGGGTTCCATCGGTGGCGGAGCTGCGCCTTCGGAAGCGACGGATGCGGGAGCCGATCGGGCCGCCAACAGCGCATCTACCAATCCGGGGGGGAGTGGGACGCCCGAGTCGGCATCGTCCGAAGGTCGAACCCGCCAGAGTCGGACAGAAGACGCGACGGTGCGGGTGAGCACCTCCCGGCTGGACGGTCTGATGAACATGGTCGGAGAGCTCGTCGTCGCGCAGTCGATGATCGCGGAGGACCATCTGGTCACCGGGCAGCCGACCGCGCGGCTGGCGACGAACGTCGCGCACGCCGGAAAGATCATCCGCGAGCTTCAGGATCTGAGCATGACCCTGCGGATGGTTCCTTTGCGGGCGACGTTCCAGAAGATGGCACGCCTGGTCCGGGATCTCTCGCGGAAGTCCGGGAAGATCGTTCAGTTCAAAACCGACGGCGACGAGACCGAGATCGATCGCAACATGGTCGAAGTTCTGGGCGATCCGTTGGTGCACATGATCCGGAACGCGCTCGATCACGGAGTCGAACCAGCGGAAGACCGGAAGCGCGCCGGCAAACCCGAGACGGGGACGGTCTCCTTGTCCGCCTACCACTCGGCGGGTGCCGTCGTCATCAAGCTCGAGGATGACGGTCGTGGCCTCGATCGTGACAAGCTCGTGGCGAAAGCAGTCGAGCGGGGGCTGATTCCGCCGAACCGCAACCTGACCGACGCCGAGGCCTTCGGGCTCATCTTCCACGCCGGCTTCTCGAC
>JAGQHR010000365.1 GCA_020431745.1 Candidatus Eiseniibacteriota bacterium | reverse complement strand
TGCGGGAGCCCGAAGCGCGGGAGAATCTGCTCCGCTCGCTCTTCGAAGGGCTGGAGCCGGGCGTTTGGCAGAGCCTGACCGCGGCTTCGGCGGAAGAGGTGGCGGCGAGCCTGGCGGGAGGAATCCGCGTCGGCCCCGGCGACCGTGGGCTCGACGCGCAGGATCTGTTCGAGATCCCCCCGCTCCCCAACTGGTGCTTCCAGCGCGATCCGCAGATGATTCTCGGCGAAGGGGTGATCTTCTCGTCGATGGCGACTCCGGCGCGCTGGCGGGAAGTGGTGCTGGCCCGGACCATCTTCCAGTTCCATCCCGAGTACGAACAGGTGCCGGTCTACCTGGACCCGATCCATCCCCGTCCGGACCGACCGCTTCCACTAGGGCTGCGCCGTCCGAGCTTCGAGGGCGGCGACTTCCTCGTGCTGTCGCGGGATGTGGTGGCCCTGGGGTTCTCCGAACGGACGAATCGCACGGGAATCCGGCAGCTGGCTCGCACGCTCGCGGGGATTCCGGGCGGTCCCCGCTGGCTCATGGTGATCGGGATTCCCCACCGGCGCGCCTACATGCACCTCGACACCGTGATGACCCCGATCGACCACAACGCCTGTCTGGTCTTTCCTCCCGTCATCCTCGATCAGGGACCACAACGCGCGACGATGCACGAGATCGACCTCCAGTCGAAGGACTTGCGACCCAGTCCCAAGTCCGGCGTGCTGCGCGCGCTCAAGGCACGTGGCATCGACCTCGAGCCGGTTCTCTGCGGCGGAACCGACCCCTTGCAGCAGCAACGGGAACAATGGACGGACGGCGCCAACGCGTTCGCGCTCGCCCCCGGGGTGATCACGATCTACGACCGGAACCTGCGCACGGCGGATGCCCTGTCCAAGAAAGGATTCCGGGTCATCCGAGCCGAGGACGTGCTCGCGGGGAAGGCCGAGGTCGATCTCGACAATCCCGAGCGGACCTGCATCCTCGTTCCGAGCCACGAGATCAGCCGGGCTCGGGGCGGGCCGCACTGCCTGACGCAGCCGCTGACGCGCGACGACCCGTGACCCCCGAGCGTGTCGTCCTCTTCGACGGGGTGTGCTCTCTTTGCAATCGGGGGATCGACTTCCTGATTCGACACGATCGCGCGGGGCGACTCCGGTTCGCGCCGCTCCAGTCCGATGCGGCCCGGGCGCTGCTCGCCACCTTGGGAACCTCGGCGAGCACGAGCATGGGCCGCGAGATCACCGGAGCCGACGTGCCCCCCCCGCGCTCGGTCGTGTACGTCGCGGAGGGGCGAGTCTATCTCCGAAGCGAAGCCGTGTTGCGGCTGCTCGCGGACTTGGGGCGGGGATGGAGGCTGGTCCGAGTGCTCGGAATCGTCCCGGTCTCATGGCGCGACGCGTTCTACGACTGGGTCGCCCGGAACCGCTACGCCTGGTTCGGCAAGTCGAACACCTGCCGGATCCCCACCGCCGAGGAACGCTCGCGATTCCTTTCGTGACTTCCATCGGCTCCTCGATCCGGCCTCCGCAACCCCGCTTCGGGACCCTTTGGTCCCGCCCTCGGACGCCGGAGACCATCTCTTGCCGACCGCGACGGAACCTGGCAGATTCTCCGTCATGCTGAGCATCATCGTAGCGGCTGCTTTTGGCCTTCTGGTCGGGATGATCTGGGCCCTCTCCGGACTCTGGGGTGGTTGGATCGTCGGCTTCATCCTGTTCACGCTCCTCTTCGTCGGATCGATCTTCCTGATCTCCCGCTTCATCGGAAAGCGCGTCGAGCCCCCGTTCCTGCAGGCTCAGAAGCAACTGCAGGCCGGACAGACCCAGCTCGCGCTCAAGACCCTGGAGGGATTGCTGCCGCTCGCGCGCTGGCAGATCCTCCTCCGCTCGCAGATCGAGTCGCAGATCGGCACCATCTACTACGGGATGGGCGACGAGGCGAAAGCGCTGGAGCATCTGAAGCACGCGAACCCGCGAATCCCGGAGGCGTTCCTGCTGCTGGGGGCGATGCACTATCGCGCCGGCCGGCACGATGATTCCAGAAAAGTGATGGAGGCCGCGATCCGCCTCAATCGCAAGAACGCGCTCCTGGCCAATGCCTACGCGTACTTCCTGGCGGAGAAGGGGGACCGGAGCGCGGCCATCGAGCAGCTCCAGAAGTACCTCAAGGCGGACGACTCCGACAAACCCACGGCCGACAATCTCTCCCGTCTGCAGAACGGCAAGAAGATGAGCATGAAGTCCTTCGGGCTTCCGTGGTACTCGCTCAAGGTCGAGAAGCTGCCGGGATCGATGCGGGCCGCCGGCGTTCCGCATCCCGGAATCCACGGCCGAAGGCGCTACCGCTAGCCGCCGTCCGGCCACGGCACCTCGGGGTTGCTCGAAAACCCGAGGTGGCGTTAAGGTCGCCGCCATGATCGATACTCCTATCCGCAAGTTCATCGAGCACCACTATCGCCACTTCAATTCCGCGGCCCTCGTCGACGCAGCCAAAGGCTACGAAAAGCACCTGAGCGACGGCGGCTCGATGCTGGTTACGTTGGCCGGAGCGATGAGCACCGCAGAGCTGGGACTGTCCCTGGCCGAGATGATCCGACGCGACAAGGTGACGGCGGTGTGCTGCACCGGGGCGAACCTGGAAGAGGACGTCTTCAACCTGGTGGCTCACGAGCACTACGTCCGCATTCCGCACTACCGTGATCTGACGCCCAAGCAGGAGCAGGAGCTCCTCGATCGGCACCTCAATCGCGTGACCGACACGTGCATTCCGGAAGAGGAGGCGATGCGCCGCATCGAGCGCGCGGTGCTGGAGGAATGGGCGCGGGCCCAGAAGGATGGCGAACGGCTCTTCCCCCATCAGTTCCTGATGCGCGTCCTCGAATCGGGAAAACTGAAAGCGCACTACGAGATCGATCCCAAGGACTCCTGGCTGCTCGCGGCCATGGATAAGAAGATCCCGATCTTCGTACCCGGCTGGGAAGATTCGACCTTGGGCAACATGTGCGCGGCGGCCTGCATCCGGGGGGAGATCGAGCCGACGACGGTGCGATCGGGGATCGAGTACATGGTCGAGCTCGCCGACTGGTACACCGAGCTGGCCCCCAAGAGCCCGATCGGGTTCTTCCAGATCGGCGGCGGAATCGCGGGCGACTTCCCGATCTGCGTGGTCCCGATGCTGCACCAGGATCTGCGGCGGACGAGCGTGCCGCTGTGGGGTTACTTCTGCCAGATCAGCGACTCGACGACGAGCTACGGTTCCTACTCGGGCGCGGTCCCGAACGAGAAGATCACCTGGGGCAAGCTGGGGATCGACACGCCGAAGTTCATCATCGAGTCGGACGCCACGATCGTGGCGCCGCTGATCTTCGCATACGTCCTGGAGTGGTAGGCGTCTCTACTCCGCGGCCTGTTCTCCGAGGGTGACGAGCACCTGGAAACGTTCTGATCCGGCGTCCCGCTCTTCCCGGCGCACCTCGGCCCCCTCCGCCGCACCGGCGCGCAGGACGTCCGCCAGCACGACGTCGAGAGCGGCCAGATCGTCCTTGCTCGCCGCCACCGCGAGCGACGCCACCGGCCAACGCAGGCTCTTCTTCGCTTCCGACTTGGCCCCGCGGATCCGTCCCAGGACTTCCGAAGCCGCCACGAAGATCGCTTCGCTCGATCGAGCCTGATCGGGGGCCAGCTCGCTCGCCTCCGGCCAGGGAGCCGTGTGGATCGAGCGCCATCTCCCCTCCCCGGCCAGTCGCCAGGACCAAACTTCTTCCGTGACGTAGGGCAGGAACGGGGCGAGCAGTCGCAGGAAAACGCTGAGCGCCGCGTGCAGGGTCGCGACCGCGGAACGGCGCCCGGGCGTGTCCTCCTCGGCATAGGACCGCGACTTGACCAGCTCGAGATAGTCGTCGCAGAAGCTCCAGAACGCATCCTCCGTCGTTTGCAGCGCCACCGCGTATTCGAATCGCTCGAACGCGGCGGTGGACTGATCGACGACGGAGCGCAGCCGGCCCAGGAACGCGAGGTCGAGCGGCTCGGTCACGGCTGCGAGATCAAAGCCTGACGCCGTCTGTCCAGCGGCACCGCCCCCGGGCGCGGGATTGCCGGGCGTGCTGCCGGCTTCGCCTTGTGCGCGATCGATCTGACCGAGGACGAAGCGGCTCGCGTTGAAGAGCTTGGTCGCGAGCTTCTTGCCGATCTTGAACATGCCGACGTCGAACGCGGTGTCGGTGCCGAGACGGGCCCGTCCCGCCCAGTACCGCACGGCATCGACGGAATGCTCGTCGAGCAAACCTTCGGGCGTCACCACGTTGCCTTTGGACTTCGACATCTTCTTGCGGTCCGGATCCAGGATCCAGCCACTGATCACGACGTGATGCCAGGGCACCTGCCCCTCGTGCATCCACGCCTTGACGATCGTGTAGAAGGCCCAGGTCCGGATGATTTCGTGCGCCTGCGGCCGGATGTCCATCGGGAAGAGCTTCTGGTGGCGCTGCTCCTCGAGGCTCCAACGGCTCTGGATCTGCGGCGTGAGCGAGGAGGTGGCCCAGGTGTCCAT
>JAGQHR010000364.1 GCA_020431745.1 Candidatus Eiseniibacteriota bacterium | reverse complement strand
CTCTACGCCTTCGCGACCGGGCTCTTCATCGGCTGCTACACCCTCTCCGACGGCATGGGAGTGCGCGCCTCCGGACACCCGATCTGCTACATCCTCTAGATGAACGCGCTCGAGGGAATCCCACTTCTCGGCATCGCCCTGATTCTGCGGCGCGGGAGGCTTCGCGCGTTCCTGCGGGCGGATCGCGGTCGCTCGGTCTGGGGCGGGCTGATCGCGGCGCTCGCATACGGTATCGTGATCTGGGCCTATGCTCACGGAACGATCGCACCGATCGCCGCGCTTCGGGAGACCAGCGTCGTCCTGGCCGCGTGGCTCGGAAGCCGCCTCCTCCACGAGCCCTTCGGTCGGAGCCGCCTGGCCGCGGCCGGCATCGTCGCGTTGGGAGTGCTGCTGCTGGCGGCCTGATCTTCTATATTCACGTCTCACGAACGGACACGACCAGGGAGACGTGGAGCAAGCGTGCACGATTCGGCCACGACGAGACGCGTCCGCGGGGTCTTCTTCGACCTCGGCGGCGTGCTCATCGACAACGCGGGCATTCTGGAGATCGGCGACTGGGTTCGGACGCCGATGTCCCCCGCGGAGGTCGCCCACGCCTGGCTCCACTCCGCGGCCGCCCGCTCTTTCGAAGCCGGAGGGATCCCCGCCGAGGAATTCGCGAAAGCGCTCATCGACGAGCTCGCGCTTTCCATCGACCCGGTCCAGTTCACGGAAGCGTTCGCAAGGTGGATTCGCGGCGCCTTTCCCGGCGCCCGTTCCCTGGTCGATGCGGTGCGGCGCCAGGCGACCGTCGGATGCATCTCCAACACCAACGAGATCCACTGGAACCGGATGGTCCGGGACGACGAGCTGGATCGTTGGTTCGACGCCGGTATCCTCTCGCACCGGTGCGGCCTCCTGAAGCCGGAGCCCGGCATCTACCGGTTCGCCCTCGAGCAGATCGGGCTCCGCGCGGAGGAGTGTCTCTTTCTCGACGACCACGAGATCAACGTGGAAGGCGCGCGCGCGATCGGGATGCGCGCGGAGCGGGCCCGCGGGCTCGCCGAGGTAAGGCTCGTCCTGGCGGAACACGGTATCTCCGTGGATGGTCCGGACACGGGGCCTCCCGATCCGACGCTCGCGGGGTGCTGAAACCGCCTCTCAACGAGACCGGCGGACCCGCCGATAGAACCGTTGCAGGCACGGCGCGCAGCGGGTGAAACGACCGAGACCGATCCGTACACAAGAGGAGCTCTCGCCATGGGTCCGGCCGCCCGACCTCACCCTACCAATCCCTCCTGGGCGCCGATCGCAGGACCGCGCTATCAGCCTGGACGCCCCCTCCACCGCGCGGATCTCCACCTGCATTCGAGCTATTCCTACGACGTTCTCGATCTGCCCGCGCTGCGTCCTCGGGCCCTCTATGAACGCGCGCGCCTCGCCGGGATGGGTTATTTCACCCTGACCGATCACGAAACGATCCGCGGCGTCCTCGCGCTCCGCCAGGAGCTGCGGCAGGAGCTCGGCAGCGAGCTCCCCATCCCGGTGATCAACGGCGTGGAGATCAAGATCAACGATCCCCGCGTCGGTCACATCGTGCACGTCAACGTTCTCGGCCTGGAGCCGCCGCAGCTGGGCGATCTCGCCCGACGCCGGCGAAACCTCGATCGGTTCCTCGGGTACTGTCGCGCGCAGCGGCTCTATCACGCCTACAACCACCCCTTCTGGTTCGAGGCAGGACAGCGCGCCGACGTCGCAACGGTGGCGCGGCTGATAGAAGAGTTTCCCGTCGTGGAGCTCAATGCCGGCCGAATTCCCCAGCTCAACCACCGCACGGCCGAGCTCGCGCGGCGGGCGGACGCCCAGTTGGTGGCGGCTTCCGACTCGCATACGGGCCGCGTGGGTCGGGCCTACACCCTGGCTCCCGGCAACACTCCGGAGGAGTTCCTCGGCAACGTCATCGCCGGAAACTCGATCGTGGTACCGAAGAACACGAGCCTGAACGAGTTCTGCAGCGAGGTGCAAGACGTGCTCGACCTGATCTTCTCGAGCGGAGCGGCCTTTCGCATCAAGCGCACGTTCCTGCGACGCAACCGCATCGCCCGTTCGCTCGTCCGGGCGACCCTCGGAAGCGATCGCATCATGCGCCGGGGACTGGCGCAGCGGACGGTGCGCGGACTGTTGGAGCTGTTGTCCTATCCCGCCGCGACCTTGTTCATCCTGCAGCAGCGGCGAATGGATCTCCGACTCGCCGAATCACCGCCCGCCTCCACGACGGAACGCTGGGCGGCCTGATCCCCTACCGGTGGTTCGCTCCGCGCGACGAGCCGGACGAAAGCGGAACACGACGACGGACTCCATCGGCGGGCACCGATCCGGGGTGTGGCTCAAGCGTCGTGGCGGTCGGATTCGGAGTCGGGCTCCGCGGAGCTAGGCTCCGCGACGGGATGAGGCGGCGGGGGCGGAGTCTGCGACGGATGCGGAGCGGAATCGAACACGCTCCCCGGCGTGCGGTACTGTGCCTGCGCGCGACCGTTCTCCAAGTCCCGACGGGTCTGCCGGTACTTCCAGAGCAGGTACACTCCCAGCCCCAGCACGAAGAGCGGCCACACCTCTTCCAACCAGTCGAGATCCAGATTCAGCGTGATGGAGAGAGTGAGGATCGTTCCGATCACCACCAGGGCGATGCCACCCAGCAACGGGCTGTCCGTAGGAACGGGCGCCTCCCGCTCGCCGTACGCGTGCAGGTTGTACAATTTCGCTTTGCGCACCGCATCGATGATGTTGAAGATCCAGAAGAAGGTCAGGAAGAGCCCGAACAACGGCTCGACTCCCCGAACGCTGTTGGAGCTGAGCAGGGAGATGATGCCGCCGACCACTGCGATGTTGATGAACCCGGAAAGATAGTAGCCGACGTAGGCCTGGCCCGCCCCCGGCAGCATCGAGAGAAACCCGGCCAGGGCGGGAGACTTGCGTAGAGTCGGTCGGTTCGCTTGATTCATCTGTCGTCTCCTGAGTGCATCGTTCCCGTCGAATCGCTGGGTGGAGTCGTCTCGTCTTCGAGAGTCCCCTCACTGCTCGGCATTACGTCTTCGGAATCCTCGGCGTTGCCAGGATAAAGACCCAGCGGTTCCAAAACCGTGCGAATCTCTCCGAGGAGCGCTTCGGCGTCACCGCTCCGGAGATCCGCGCCGACGCGCCGCGTCCACGACGACACGTCGGCCGCGCTCGATTCGACGCCATGCCAGCGATCCCGGACCGCGGTGTAGGTATCGACGAAGGGACGCGCAAGCGCGTGACCGTCTTCGCCCGGCGTACCGAGTGCACCACTCAGTCCGGTCAGTCCGGTCGTCTCCGCAACCTGCTCGACGGTCCGGGTGATCTCGTCCACGGTCGGCAGATACTTCCCGAAGATCAGCACCGCGGCGAGCGCGCATGCAAGGGCCGCTTCCCACATCGACTCCGGGCGACGCCACCAAGCACGGACCACGTCGAAGAAGCTGGGACGCGGTCCGACGGTGCGTTCCATCACGGACGCCAGGAGCGTCGGGCTCGGTCGCAGCTCCGGCAACGACTCGTAGTAGGTGGGCAGGGCCTGCAGCATGTCCCGCATTCGGCGGCAGGATGCACAACCGGACACGTGCTTCGAAACCAGCAGCCGCACCTCGGACGACAGCTCGTCCTCGAGCGCCTCCGCCATGCGCAGCTCGATCCAACGACAGTCGCGACCGGCGGTGCGGTCGAGCACGCGATGCCGAATCGGCTCCGCCGTCACTTCCGACGCCGACACGGTTCCCGACGCGGCGAACGCACCGAGCGGCTCGACATCGAGATCCGCGGCGCGCGCCCGGCAACCTTCACACTCCGCTTCGTGCTCGACGAGTCTTCCGAAGAGCGGTTCGGCGGTTTCTCCGCGCAAATACGGATGCAGGTGGCGGAGGAATTCACGGCATTCCATGCGTGGTACCTCCGGCGGGCAAAGGGTGGCGTTCGAGGGCGCTCTTTTCCAACTTGAGAATGATGCGGGCGAGCTCGGCGCGGGCCCGCGAGACCCGCGACTTCATCGTGCCGATGGGGACGCCGGCCTGGTCGGCCATCTCCTCGTGCGACATCCCCTGGAAATCCTTGAGCACGATCGCCTCGCGACTGACCGGTCCCAGGCGATCGAGCGCGACGAGCAGCATCTCCCGACGCTCACGGCGCTCGACCTCCTCATCGGAGCTTTCCACGTCCGCGGCGAGGTCATGGAACTCGTCGACCGGCTTGTCCACCACCGAGCGCTCCTTACGGCGTTTGCGATAGTGATCGATACAGAGATTGCGGGCCAAGCTGTTGAACCAGGTCTTGAAGGGGCGCCCTTCCTGATAGTGATCGAGGCTCTCGTAGAGACGGACGAACACGTCCTGGGCAAGATCTTCCGCCTGGCTGGAATCGCTGGTGAACTGATAGGCCATGTTGAGCACGCGCGTCTGGTGACGCTTGACCAGCGTCTCCCAGGCATGGACCTCCTTCTGACGACAGAGGAGGACGAGCTCTTCATCGGTCTTGATCATCGAGACC
>JAGQHR010000363.1 GCA_020431745.1 Candidatus Eiseniibacteriota bacterium | reverse complement strand
CGCCATCCGTACCCATGTCGCTGATCCGGAAGTCGTTCGTACCGACGGCGAGCCCCGTCGCTCCGGCCAGCCGCTGCCCGAAGATCTCCGACTCCTCGTTGGTGACATCGTCACCGGTCCACACGACCAGGTACTCGTTGCTCGAGCTGTTCCAGGCGACGGCCGGACTCACCGCATCGGCCGTCCCGTCCCCGTTCACCCCCATGTCGCTGATCCGAAAGTCGTTCGCACCCACTGCAGCACCGGTCACGGCATCGATCCGCTGACCGAAGATCTCGAACTCCCCGTCGATGAGCCCGCCGGTGTCGTCGTCCCCTTCCCAGACCACCAGGTACTGGTTGTCGGTGGCGTCGTAGGCCACAGCGCAGGATTGACCGTCGTAGGTGAGGTCGCCATCGGTGCCCATGTCACTGATCCGGAAGTCATTGGTCCCGATCTCCGGATCGACGACGACCGGGTAGAGAGCGCTCGCGAGGGCCTCTCCGTCGACCACGATGCGGGTCGAGGTGGCGTTCACGGCCATGGCCGCGGGGAGGGTTCGTCCCGAGGCGTCATACACATGGACGTCCGCCAGGGTGACCACGCCTTCGGGATTCCGCCAGGTCCATCCCTCTTCGGTCCGCGCGAGCACGCCGTCGCACGCGACCGCGCCTTCGATGACCAGGTCGTCGCTAGCCAGGGAAAGCGGGGCGTCGATCACGAACTGCTGTTCGACGCTGCGGGCGCGGAGCAGGTACTGCTCATCGATGAGTCCGTGCCGATACGACACCTGCAGGGGCGAGGCGGACTCCGGTGCGATGACCGGAGGGTTCTCTTGCGATTCATTCCCGGTCCCGTGCAGACCCGTCAGGCTCCAAGTCCAGACCGGACCGCGCCGCGGCGAGACAGTGATGCCACCCGCGCGGAACTCCACGCGGTGCTCCGGGTGCCGCAAGAGATAGCCGTCGGAGGTCGGGGTCAGATCGTTGATCGCATGAGCGATAGCCGCTTCGGGAGAGATTCGCGGCTCCGTCGATGCATCGGCAGCGGCGATCCCCGTGGTCAGCGACGCGCTCAGCCCGAGGATGGCGAACACGCCACGACTCTGCAGTCTCATGAGTTCCTCCTCACGCGACCCGAGGGGTCGCGATGGCGGTTGGAATGGTGTCGTTGCTCGAGTCGGAGGCGTCTTCCGACTCCAACGCGAAGGAAGTGATCTGGGAAAGCCACTCGGCGCCCGCACGGTTGTCGCGGGGGGCCGGCCCGCCGAAGTAGCGCTCGTGCGCGACATCGACGATCCGGTTCACGAGCTGCGCGAAGGTGTATCCGGCGGTCTTCGCCGCGAGGACATACGCGCCGCCCTGTCCGAGAGAGGCCATCGAATTGATCTCCAGGACGAACGGCTGGCCGTTCTCGTCGATCCGAATGTCGATCCGCGCGTAGTCCTGGCATCCGCAAGCGCGCCAGACGCGGAACGCGATGTCGCGAAGTCGCGCCTGGAGCGATTCGTCGAGCGGCGCGGGGCACATCTTGTCCGGTTCGTCCTCGGTCCGGTGGAACTTGTCGCGTTTGGTGAGGATCCGGACGGCGCGGCCTCCGAAGTCGAGCTCGACGGTCGGAAGGAGCTCCGGAGCACCGTTGCCGAGAACTCCGATCGCGACCTCCCGCCCGTCGATGTATTCCTCGACGAGCGCGTCATGGTGGAACTCATCCACGATGTGCGCGACGGCGGAGGCGAGCTCGTCGCGATCATGGACGAGCGCCAATCCCATGCTGGTGGACTCGTGACGGGGCTTGACCACCAAGGGAAAGCGGAGCGATTCATCGAAGTCGTCCATGCCCTGCATGGAACAGAAGCGGGGCGTCGGCACGCCGGCCCGCTCGATCGCGAGCTTCGTCATGATCTTGTCGAGGCAAACGCCGTGCGCCCGCGGGTTGGAGCCGGTGTACGGAACGCCCGCCATCTCGAGGATGCCCGGGACGTGCATGTAGCGCCCTTCGCCCTGGATCCCATAGGACATGTTGAAGACCAGTCCGGTGGGACGGCCGGTGACCGGATCCGCGGGCATGAACGCGGCCAGCTCCGGAAGCAACGTCGTATCCCCCTCCAGAACCTTCACGATGTGGCCGTCTTCGCGCAGCGCATCGATCACCGACTGCACCGAGGCCTTCCCGTACTTCTCGCGACAAGGGGTGCCGAACCGGGCCAGGACGCCCTCGTTCTTTCTGTTTCGAACCACCGCGATCTTCATGACTACTCCTTCTCGTTCGCTCGGACGGCCCCACCCACCGTGACCGGAGTCCGGAGCGCGAGGGGGGTGAGGTCGGGTCGATCCAGGGTGCCCGCGGGGTTCGAGACCACTGGCAGGTCGTCGGGCGAAGGACTGGCCAGCCCACCGGGAATCGAGACCAGAATCGGACTCGGAGATCCGGCGAGAGCCGCCGCCTTCGCCTTCTTCGCTTTGGCTGCCTTCTTCCGCTTCTTCTTCTTCGGGATCGGGGGATTGAGGAACGCGAAGAGTCGGAAACCGAGGAAGTAGGAGATGACCACGATCATCCCGATCTCCGCCAAGAGCAGCTCGGGATAGCGGGCCAGAAACTGTTCGACGGCCGCATTGCGGGCGATCCCGGAGATCAGCACTGCAACCAGGGCGGTCATGCCACCGCGCCAGAGCGCCGAGCGTGTTCCTTCGCGGCGGAGCGTCTTCGCGAAGCCGTCGGCGGTGAGGCAGAGCACCACGATCGGGAAGTAGGCCGCACGGCCGAGCGCGGCGAAGTCGAACGCCCGAGCGGCCACCAACGTCACCGTGATGATGGTGGCGACGGTACTGAGCGTGAACGACAGCCGGCTGAAGTACGGAAGACGCAGCCGCTTGATGGTACGGCGCATGGCCACGATCACCGAAATGACCAGGGACAGGAAGAACAACCCCAGGGGAATGCCCGTGACCTGGAACGCGATCGCCAGCAGAACCGATCGGAAGGGACCGAGCACGCGGATTCCGAGCGCGATCCGGAAGAAGACGACGACGGCCGCACCCAGCGGTACGAGCAGGACGTTGGCCACGCGCCCCTTCACCTCGTGGGACGAACCGCCGAGCGAAAGCCCTTCACGCAAAGCGTCCGCGAACGGCAGCGGCGAATGCTTGAGCGCAATGATGATCAGCGGCAGCAGGAGCGTGATCACGAGCGTCCACCGGCGCACCGGGGTCATGCGCTTGCGGCGGACCCGAATCGGGATCGTCCTTCCGGCCAACCGGAGATTCCACTCAGATACCATCGGAGGTCCCCTCCCGCCGAGGATCGGCCGCTCCGATCCATCCGGTCCCGCGGGAGGCGATCGCCTGCCCCGCACCCATCGCATAGCTGCGCGCCGCCTTCACCTGCATGGGACGGAAGCTCTCCCGAAGCTTCTCCGCGAGCTCCGGGGTGGCGATCCGCTTCTCGACCATGGGCCGGCCGGCGAGGGTCGCGTGGATCCGGGGCGCATCCAGGGCTTCGGAGAGAGGCATCCCCCGTTCGATCACGTTGAGCAGCACCTGGAGGATCGACGAGGTGATGCGTCGACTGCCTGCCGCACCCAAAGCGAGAACGGGACGGCGAGCGCGGCCGGCCTGCTCGAACACGAGGGTCGGAGCCGCGTTCGACTGCGGCATGGCGCGGCGCCGGAGCCGCGAGGGGTGTCGGTACCGCGGGCAGGTACAGAGGTAGTTGTTGTAGAAGAACCCCAGCCGCTCGTTCATCACTTTGGCACCGAAGAGCGACTGGATCGACTGCGTCAGGGAGACGACCATTCCGTCGGAGTCGGCCGTGCAGAGGTGAGTCGTGTCCCCGGGACCCTCCGCGGAGCGGATGGGGGCGACCGGACCCCGGCGCAAACCCTCCGCGACTTCGGAGACGCGCGCGTCACTGAGCAACCAGGCGATCAGGGAAGGAGTGACGCGCTGCGGATGAATCGGCCAGGCGACCCGCTCCCGGAAGAGAGCTTGAATGATGCGCGCCGTCATCTCGTGACGCGCATCGTCATTCGGCTGTTCGTTCCATCCCAGTCGTGCGGCCAGCTTGAGGCCGAGCAGGAGCTGGAGCCCGCCACCAGGCGGAGGGACGCTCACGACCTCGTATCCGCGATACGGAATCGAGAGGACCGTTCGCTCGACCGGAAGGGCCAGGTCCGCGAGATCGGCAGCAGCAATGAGCCCGCCCTGCAGCGCGTGATCGGCCACGATGTCGGCCGCCAGGGCGCCGCGATAGAAATCGTCTACTCCGCTGACGGCGAGCCGGCGAAGCGTGTTGGCGAGCAATGGCTGTCGGAGGAGCGAACCCCGCCGGGGAGGCTTGCCGTCCGGAAGAAAAACCTGGGCCGCCGCTGGCGACGCCGCGAGAGCTTGCCGGCACCACTGCACATGCCGGCGCAGGAGCTTGCTGACCGCGACGCCTTCTTCCGCCAAACGAATCGCCGGCGCCAGCGTTTCCGCGAGCGGGAGCCGGCCGAACCGTCGATGGGCCTCGCCCAGCGTGGCGGGCATCGACGGAATCGTGCAGGCGCGGTAGCCCTTGCGCT
>JAGQHR010000362.1 GCA_020431745.1 Candidatus Eiseniibacteriota bacterium | reverse complement strand
CCCCGCGGTCTACACGAGCGCCGTCGCCTTCAGCGAAGCCGATCCCGCCGTCGTCCTCGTGGGGAACGCCGAGGGTCTGCTCTATTCCGACGATTCCGGCGACACCTGGGCCGCGCGCTCGGTGCCGGGCATTCCCACCGGGCCCTCTCCCCAGTGGATCACCTTCGACCCCGGCGATCGGGACGTCGCCTACGTGTCCTATCAGGGCTACGGGGGGACATTCGTCTCGACGGATGCCGGAGCCACCTGGTCCGCGATCACCCCCGGCCTGGAGGGATTCGCGGTCGCGGTGGATGCGTCACGCCCCGGCTTCGTCTATGCGGTCGGGGGCTGGACGGCGCCGGTGCGTTCGGGTCGATACGGTCTCGATCGTTGGGATTCGATGGCGAACGGCTGGGGCCCGTGGTTCGCGCACGGAATCACCGTCGATGCGGCAACGAGCATCGTGTATGCCGTCTCGCCGCAGGGCGGCGTCGCGCGTTGGGAACCGGATCTGGTCCCGCCCGCCAATGGAATCACGGACCTGAGCGCGACGGCGGAGTCCGCCGGGATCCGACTCGCGTGGACACCTCCCGGCGGGGATATCGTGCGCGTACGCATCTACCGGTCGACGACCTCCGGGAGCCATCCCCTGGCTCCCATCACCGTTCTCGATGCCTCGGCGGACGGCTGGACCGACCCGGACGCCCCCGCGGGCGACATCTACTACTACGTGGTCGAGGTCGTGGACGACGCGGAAAACGCCGGTCCCGGGTCCAATGAAGCGGACGCGAGCCCGCTCAGCTCGGTCGAGCTGAGCGTTTCCTACATCGAGCGCACTCCTCACGACACGTACCGGTACCAGGTGGAGTACGACGGAGCCGGCGTGCCGCACCTGGTTCCGGGCACGGAGGGTGACAAGCGGTGGCCCGACCCGGGCGAGACCGTCACGTTGGTCGCGCACGTCATCAACAAAGGCACCGCCGCTTCCGGTGCGTTCGATTGCGCATGGCGGGTGAACGGCCTGCTGGTCGAAACGGACCGCATCACGCCCGGAGTCGCCGCCTTCGGTGAAGCGACGGTGGAGCTGGACTACGTCTGGCCCTCGGGGTTCGACACGGACCATACGGACGAGATCGTGACTCTGGACGTCGACGCCGCCGGAGAGATCGTCGAGACCTACGAAAGCAACAACAGCTATCGCGACTTCCTGCAGGGGCTGGCGATCTACTTCTACACCGATCCCGAGACCTACCAGGCACTCAACGCGAGGCTCAATCTCGTAGGCACGATGAGCTTCGAGGACTGGCTCCACGCGCAGTTCGAAGAAATGAACGCGGTGTTCGCGCGCTCGATCTATCCCGGAGTGGAAGGCGGCGGACTCGAACGCGTGCGGCTCGATCGACTGATGGTCGCTCCCCCACCCTCCAGCGACCACACCGAGGATGGAAACTGGTACCTCACCGGCGGGGAAGGCTACGCGAACACGTTCGCGCTCCAGATCGACGCCGGCCTCCTCCACGAGCTCATGCATCAGCTGGGGCTGATCGATCTCTACAACATGAATCTCGAGCTGGAAACGAACCGGGTCGGCACACCGGATGGCATCTCGACGGGCATGACCTTCGACTGGGGGCGCCCTGGGCTCATGGGGGGCGGGGACATCGAACCGCACGACGGAGCTCCGGAGATCTATCTGAGCCGTTGGGACATCTTCTCCATCAATGAGAACTGTGGGTACCGGCGCGGCTACTATGGAGAGTTCCTCTACGACGTTCCCGCCTCGGTGGTGCTGGAGATCCGGGACGCGGCCGGGAATCCCGCCCCCGGAGTGGATGTTCGGATCTTTCAGCGGCAGGACGGACAGATCGATGACGTTCCCGAAATCGTCGGGGTGACCGATGGCGCAGGGCAGCTGATCCTCCCCAACCGACCGGTCGCCGAAACCATCACCACCGCGACGGGACACACTTTGTCGCCGAATCCCTTCGGCACCATCAACGTCGTGGGTACGAACGCGAACTGGTTGATCGAGATGTCACGCGGACCGGACGACTTCGACTACTCCTGGATGACCCTGCCGCAACTGAATCTCGCGTTCTGGGACGGGGCCGTGTCGCAGTGGACCCACCCGATCGAGAGCAATCTGTCGGCGACACCGACCGGCCGGGTGGCAGATCTGCGGGTCGAGGTGAAAGGAGACCAGGCGCATCTGGAATGGTCGGCGCTTCCCGGAGTCGAGTCGTACACGATCTATCGCGCCAGTCGGTATCTGAATCGGGCGGGGGATCCCGAGCATCGGTATGAGAACTGGAAGTTCCGAACCGTAGCCACGACCGCGAACCTGGAGTTTCTGGACACCGGCCTCGACGAGTCGTGCCGCTACGTCGTTGCGGGCAACCTCGGCGGCCTCCCGGGCGCCCTCTCCAATCGGGCGTTCGCTCCCCGTCTTTTCCAACCCCGGGACGTGGCGCTCCACCCCGATGGCGGTCGCACCGTGATCGATCCCCAGAACGGGTACGCGCTGATCAGACAAGACGAGACCGGAACGTTTCTGGAGAACTTCGGCAGCGTCCACAACCACCTCGAGTTCTCCAACTACCAGGCTCTCGACCGACTCCTAGACCGCCTGAGCCTCTCACATCCGGGGGACTGCTATACTACGCGGCAGTCGGTGAAGGTGACCGATCTCGACGGCGCGCTCGTGCTGGAAATCGGAGACACCGGAAGCGGCCCGGGGCAGCTGCAGCAACCCGCCGGAGTGGCCGTCGACTCGAGCAGCCGGATCCTCGTCGCCGACAGCGGCAACTCCCGGATCCAGATGTTCACCAGCGGCGGCACCCTCCTGACCATGTTCGGCTCGGCGGGCTCGGGCGATGGCCAGTTCGGCAACCTGCGGGGGCTCGCGGTGGACGCGGGCGGGAGGGTACTCGTCTGCGATGCCGGCAACGATCGCGTCGCCGTGCTGCAGCTGACGGGCAATGACTTGACCTGGGTCGGAGCGATCCCGGGAATCGCCGAGCCGGTCGGAGTCGCGAACGGGCTCAACGGCGAGGTTTTGATCTCGGACGCCGCGACCGATGCCATCCTCGTCTACGACGCGGGACTGAGCTACGTCCGCAGTCTCACGGAACCGCTCGGGTACTTCGGCGGAGCGCTCGTGGACCCCAGCGGTCTAGTCGCGATCGACAACGAACGGGTCCTCGTCTGCGACACCGGAAACCGACGGGTCGTGACGTTGCGACTGGATGGGACGACGGACGTGCCGGATCCGATCCTGGACGCGGGTGGGCTCGCTTTGCGTCCCGCGCATCCTTCTCCCTTCCGCGGCGAGACGCTGGTCACGTTCGACCTTCCCGCGGCGACGGAAATCGAGCTGGGAGTCTACGATGCGGCCGGACGCCGAATCCGCAGCCTCTTCGCCGGTCGGGCGGAGGCGGGGACGCAGACGCTGACGTGGAACGGCCGCGATGACCGGGAACGCGCCCTGGCCTCGGGCGTCTACTTCCTACGCCTTCGCACGGCGAACGCAACCCGTGTCCAACGCGTGGTCCTCGTCAAGTGAGGCCCGAGAGCGGCGCCTACTCGATCCGCGTCAGCCTTCCGCTGACCCGGAACGGCTGGGCGCCGTCGGCCTTTCCGGTCAACCGGTAAAAGTAAGTGCCCTGGGCGACCGGCGCCCCTGCGTCTTCGAGGCCGTCCCAGACCACCGCGTGGCGGCCGGCGGTCTCGAATCGTCCCTCGCGCAGCAGCCGAACCCGTCGCCCATCGATGCCGAAGATCTCCAGGGTGACCGCGAGCGGACGCGGCAGCTCGTAGAAGACGGTCGTCGCGCTCGAAAACGGGTTGGGATACACAGCCGTACCGTGCGACCAGGCGAGTCCCGCACGCGCGTCATCGAGCGCATTCTGCACGCCCGCCGGTGCCCCGACAAACAACGAGAGCTCTCGGGGCTCGGTGCCGATCGGCCCGAGCTCGAACGACGCATCCGTGCGCAGGTCCCAGGCGACCCCGTTCAGCTGATCCATCACCTGCGCGGACTGGTCCGGGTCCAGCTCCGTGAGATCGAACGATAGCGCGATGCGATCGGCAACGTTCGATTCGACGGCCAAGGTCCACTCGATCCATTCCGCTCCTTCGATGGGCGCGCGCACGTCGGTGCAGAAGCGGGTCGCGCGCCGTCCCCACTCTGGATGCGGGAAGAAGACCGACACGAACTCCCCGATCGGAGGGGGCTCGGGCAAGTCGAACCGATCGCTCCCCACGGAGGCTTCCGCGCGCACGGCGGCGAGGTTGTCGCAATCGAGCGCATCCTGACAGCGGGCGCGGATGCCGATCGACCAGGCGACGGTCGGAGTCGTCGATCGCGATCCGAGCCCGGCCCCGACCGGCGGCACCGGAACCGGGCGACCGTCGGCGACGATCCCCGCGAGCGGCCTGGCCGGTGTGTTCGGGGTGACGATGAGCTCATCGGATTCGTCGACGTAGAC
>JAGQHR010000361.1 GCA_020431745.1 Candidatus Eiseniibacteriota bacterium | reverse complement strand
GGATGATCGAAGCCGGAGCCGCCGGCGTGCACTTCGAGGACCAGCTCTCCTCGGAAAAGAAGTGCGGCCATCTCGGCGGAAAGGTCCTCATCCCGACGTCGCAGTTCATTCGTACGCTGATCGCGGCACGGCTGGCCGCCGATGTCCTCGATGTTCCGACCCTGTTGATTGCGCGGACCGATGCCGACAGCGCCAAGCTCCTGACCTCCGACGTCGATCCGCGGGATCGGCAGTTCCTGACCGGGGAGCGGACACCTGAGGGATTCTATCGGTATCGCGGTGGGATCGAGTGCGCGATCGCGCGGGCGTTGGCCTACGCTCCGTATGCCGATCTGCTGTGGTGTGAGACCTCGACCCCGGATCTGGACGAAGCGCGGCAGTTCGCCGAGGCCGTGCACGCGCAGTTCCCCGGAAAGCTCCTGGCATACAACTGCTCGCCTTCGTTCAACTGGAAGAAGCACCTCGACGACGCGACCATCGCTTCGTTCCAGCGCGAGCTGGCGGCGATGGGATACAAGTTCCAGTTCGTGACGCTGGCCGGATTCCATCAGCTCAACTATGGGATGTTCGAGCTGGCCAGCGCCTATCGCGACCACGGCATGGCGGCGTATTCCCGACTGCAACAGGAGGAATTCGCCGCGGAGTCGCATGGCTACACCGCGACGCGCCACCAACGCGAGGTCGGGACCGGGTACTTCGATCAGGTGATGCAGACTCTTTCGAGCGGCTTGGCCTCGACGCTGGCGCTCGAAGAATCGACCGAGGCCGCCCAGTTCTAGCCTGGTCGGTCAGGAGGGCGGCCCGCGGTCCCCGGCCGCCCTCCGACTTCACGGCCCTGGGAAAAGGAGCCGCCGAAGGCAGGGCCCGTTGAGACGGACCACCTTTGGTGCGCGGCTGGTCGCACGACCGCTGGCATGACGGGTCGCGTGGCAGCCTGTGGCGGTCCCGTGGCGATCCCGTGGCGATCCCGTGGCGATCCCGTGGCGACGATGTCTCGATGGCCGTCGCCGCCGGTCGTGGCGCCGCGCTGCACGAGCCCCGCCTGCCACGACCGGTCCTCCCCGTGAACCGGCAGCGCATTGTTTGTTTCCCAGGTTGTCGCCCCCGATGTGTCCAGTCCCGCGGCGGGAGTGCGGGGTTGCAGCGACGTGATCGGCGCCGGGGTTTGGCTCGCGCGTCCAGTTCCGCAGCGGGAGTGCGGGGTTGGCGTCGCGAAGGCCGATACGAATGAAGCCGCCCGCCCAGCGATTGCGCCAATTCCTTGGATGAGGACATCCAGACTGTCCGTGTAAACAAAGTGAGGGCCGCCCGGCGTCACCCGAGCGGCCCTTGGCTCTCCTCTCTCGGGTCTGCGCAGAGAGGGGAGGGGGCGACCGATGGACGGGCCCAGGGACCGTCCGCGATCGTCGGAGGTTCGAGCACTCTTGCCGGCCCCAGCTCGCACAGGGAACCGGCTTCAGTGCGCCCACCTCTATCAGCGGCATCCAGGGCAGAGTTGCGACACGCGAATCCCGGAATCTTCAACGTTCTCCGGTTCGGATCCGGCGGCCGGGGTTTGCACTTTCCATGGTGGGTCACCCCAGGATCACGTTTCCGTCGGGAGGTCGGGTTCTCGTCTCCGGGCCGGTGATCGGGATTTCGTCTCCGCGGCGGGCGGGCGAGGGTCCCAACTCAGGCGACAAGAGGGGCTGCGGAGCGCGGCGCGGGTTCCCAGGGACGAAGAGCGGGGTTTCCGGGTTCGTGCGGTCGCTCTTCGCGGTGGGAACCCGCGGTGTATCTCGGGGCAGGACTCGACGGCTCCGTGCTCAACGGGCGAGCCCGATCAGCTGGAAGATCCGTCCCATCTCGATCGCGAGGGTGACGCCGTCTGCTCCCGTCGGATCGTCGTCGTGGTTGCCGGAATTCTCGACCTCGACCGGCGTCTCCCTACCCGATCCACCATTGAAGGAGACGTCCGACACGTCGCCGCCCCCGGAACCACCATCGCCACCGCCGTCGTTGCCGGAAGGCTCGTACGGGAGGTTCGCGGCGAATGCAGTGCTGGCAGCCAGGATCATCATGCTCGTGAAGCTCAGGATCTTCTTCATGGCTCGGCTCCTTCTGGTGAAGACTCTCTGTCCGGCTTCTGATGCGACATCGGGCTCGTCGGCCCCGTGAAATCAGCGTTCACCTCCAAGAGCGACGTCGGAGGAAGTTTGCGACACGATTTCGCACTTGCGCGTCCGGCTTGTGGGTTCGAATTCGAGCGTGAGAAGCGGGACGACAGGGGGGCAACTCTCCTCGCACACGACGTCTCGGTAATGACCGGTTCTCGGCAATCGTCGGCTTCGGCTCGACCCGACCCGCGACCGTCGTCGGAGTCTGGCTGCGCCGGACGCAGGGCGAGATCGCGTTCTCCGGCTGTGCGTTCTGAGGCCCGTCGGCCATGGGCCGGCGACCGCGCCGTACCGAATGCGATCCGCGCACCGCGCTCTCCGTTCTTGGCGCTCTAGAGCGTCTTGTCCGCAGCAGACCGCCGGCCGGAAACGCGATGCCGAAGTGAACCCGCGATCCCCAGAACACGGTGCTCGGGCAGTGCAAAGTCCCTATACTCGACGGACCGAAGATCGTACGACCGAACGACGGCGGCAGATCATCGCGATCGATCACCGGCCGCCGTGGGGGTCGGCCGACAACCGTCGTTGCCTCAAGGCACTCCGCTCCAGGAGGACACCATGCGCCAGCTCCTTGCGCTGACCCTCGTCACATACGCGCTCTCGCTCGTTTCGGTTCGTGATGCCGCCGCGACGTTCTCGATCTGTGCCGTCGATCTCGAGACGGGCGAGGTCGGGAGCGCGGGGGCATCCTGCATTTCCGGGTCGATCATCCTCAGCGATGTGCATCCTGGAGTCGGGGTGGTGCATACGCAGTCGTACTACAACTCGCAGAATCAGCAATACGCCCGGACCTTGATGAACCAGGGCTACGCGCCGGCTGCGATCATCGACTCGTTGGTCGCCCACGATGCACAGGGGAATCCGGGGATCCGTCAGTACGGAGTCGTGGATCTCGTCGACGGGGGACGATCGGCGGCCTTTACCGGATCGAGCTGTATCGACTGGAAAGGGCATCTGACGGGGATGACGTACTCGACTCAGGGCAACATCCTGCTGGGTCCGGAAGTGATCGGCGACATGGAGGCTGCGTTCGTTTCGACCGACGGTACGCTGGCCGATCGACTGATGGCCGCGCTGCAGGCCGCCAAGCGTCCGATGGCCGATACCCGCTGCACGAACAAGTCGGCCATCTCCGCCTTTCTCCGCGTCGGACGACCCGGTGACCCGACGAACGATCTGTACCTCGATCTGAACGTGAACAACACGAGCGGCTCGACCGATCCCATCGATGTGCTGCAAGGATTGTACGACGATTGGAAGGCTACTTCGGACGTGCCGGAGGTGACTGCCGATCCCTCGGTGTTTCTCAGGGCGCCGAGTCCGAATCCGTTCTCTGGATCGACCGAGATTCACTTCGACCTGCCGCAGACGGCCGACGTGACTCTGGAAGTGATCGATCCGCAGGGCCGTCGGTGCGCGGTGCTGGCTTCCGGGACGCGAAACGCGGGCACGCACACCGTCACCTGGAGCGCGGATGTCTTGCCTTCCGGGGTCTACTTGCTGCGGCTCGCGTCGTCTGGCGTCGTGCGTGAGCGAAAGCTGGTTCACCTCCCGCGGTAGTCCGTCGGGTCGGGTCTGCAGGTGCCTTGCGGGCGTCCGCTGGCGTCCGCTGGCGTCCGTTGGCGCCCGCTGACGCCCATTGGCGCCTGCTGGCGTCCGCACGGACCAGGGCGCTCGTGCAGCCGCGTTGTCCGCGCGCTTCAGTGGATCCGCCGACACCGCGGCGGAATCGATGACTCTGCGGGGAACATCGTGCGCGCCGATCCAGCCACGTGCGCGCGCCGCGGGGACTCGGTTGCTGTGAACGTTGTGCGCCGTTGCTGGTCGTTTCCTCGTGCACCACTCCCGCAGCGGGAGTGGTGTGTGGAGCCTCCGGGGCTGGAGAACGACGCCGATCTCCTTGGCGCATCGGCATGTTCGGTCCGGGCTGTATCGACGGGGCGATCCGCGTGACGCTCATCAGCCTCTTCCGACCCAGGCTGTGCCGGAGGCGATCCGCCGTGACGTGTCAGCATGTTCGGCCGCGGCTGTACCGACAGCGATCCGCCATGACGTGTCAGCAGGCTTGGGTGGGGCCGTGGCCACAGCCCACCTGCGCACTGCGCTCTTCCCTTCGTAGCGCTCTTCCGGACCGGCTTCCCGCGTGACGCTGGAGAGCGATGGGCTTTCTCGAGCTGCGGCCCCGAGCAGGGTGAATGACAAATAACGAACAAATGATTGTGTATGGAGTGACTATTGTGTAATATGATGACTGCGTCGGTGCGTCGACATCTCCACGATCGCCGCGACACCAAATCGCAATCGCAATCGCAATCGCAATCGCAATCGCAATCGCAATCGCAATCGCAATCGCAATCGCAGCCGCAGCCGTAGCCGTAGCCGTAGCCG
>JAGQHR010000360.1 GCA_020431745.1 Candidatus Eiseniibacteriota bacterium | reverse complement strand
CACCGTGACCCCTTCGATCGCCGCCGTGGCGACGCCGTTGCAATAGATGCCCCGGCCGCCGAAATCGGGATCGATGATGGTCTGGCCGACGCCGGCTCCCCGAAGAGTCACTCCGGCCTTCATGGCGACGACGCACCGGGTGGTGTCGGCTCCGGGCGGCCGGCGGAGAGTTGCATAGGTCCCGGCGGCGACGAGCACGACGTCGCCAGCCGTGGCGGCGTCGATCGCATCCTGAATGACAGCGTAGTCCGCCGGAACGTGGATCGTGCCGGCTTGCGCGCCGGTCCACGCCCCGAGGGCGATTGACAACGCGAGAAGTCCGCTTCGCATGCTGAGTCCCCCACGTGGAAATGCAGTCCGAGGGATGATCGGACGGTCGAGCGGCATCGCGAGCCGCCGACGTCTTCGCTTCCGTCCGCTCCCGACCAGAAAAATCACAACCGGCTCCATGAAACGAGTGAGGTATACCGCGGATGGCGTTTCACGAATCGTTGTCTGAACACGGTTTCCTCCGGCGCCATCGCCGCGGGACCTGAGCCCGACGGGGGGTGCGATGGGGCTGAGCACGGAGCTTCGCGATTCAAACCGCCTTCGTCATCGGAGGGAGCGAAAGCCCGTCCTCCCGATCAAAACGCGCGCGTCTAATATCGTAGGAGACGGGATCAGGACCCCGAGTAGGTGAATCCCGGGACCGCAGTCTCGCAATGCGCGATCGACGCGGGTGCGAATCGCCACGCCGTTGCTCACATCGTGGAGCCCCACCTCCGGGTCGGGGAAACCCGTTATGGTCCGGCCCTTTGAGTCGGCGAACCGCACCGTTATTCTTTTTGGTGCTCCTTCTGTTCGATCCCGTCCCGCTTTTGATGACGGGCGCACGATCTGATGGGTGGTGCACCACGGACGGCGAGTCCAAGCGCTCACCTCCGCGGATGTCCGAAGTGGCGCGCCCCCCCGCGCCGCTGGTGTCACCGAGGTGACGACTGGACTGCGACATCCAGACCGTCCCTCTACAAGAACCTCGAGGCGCCATGGGACGGCACCCCGGGTGCCGTGCCACTTCCTTCCTGGAATTCGGGGGAGAACATGCGACGCTTTCTGACCACCGGAGTCTTTCTCGGCCTGACCATCGCCGTCCCCGCCCTCGCGGCGGATCTCGCGACACTCCCGACCATCGACGTCGTTTCGTCCGATGACACCGGCGTGCGTCTGGAGTGCGCGTTCCCCGACCTTTCCATGGACGAAGTGTCCCTCGGAGGCGAGGTCTACGTTTCGTTGACGATTCCGGGCGGCGGCATCGTCGGCGAGGTCGGCGCCCCCGCCCTTCCCACGTTCAGTCGACTGGTCGCGATTCCCGACCACGCCGGAGTCCGCGTGTCGGTGGTCCCGCTGGAGGTCGAGGAAATCCGGGACGTCGCGCTGGCGCCCGTGACCTCGGGACGGCCGGGCGAGCTCGCGATCGACGATGCGGCGTACGCGTCAGATCGGTTCGACGATCTCGCGGACGCCACGCTGGGGGAACCCGCGCTCCTGCGCGATCTGCGGGTCGTGAACCTCACGTTCCAACCGGTGCACTACAACCCGGCGGAGAAGACCCTCCGGGTCGTGCGCCGCATGCAGGTCCAAGTCGACTTCACCGGAGAGGATCTCCGCAACGTGGCGCTGGTCCCGGCCCGTCCGATTCCTCCGAGCTTCGACCGGATCTATCGCGAGCTCGTCCTCAACTACTCAGACGCGGCACGGGACGAGGCCGTCGCGGCCGGATCGTACGTCGTGATCTGCCGCAACGACGCGGGTGTGATCAGTCGCCTCCAGCCCCTCCTCGATTGGCGCCGGCGCATGGGCTATCCCGTTGTTCTGGCCACGACGTCGGAGACCGGCACCACCACCACCGCGATCAAGAGCTACCTCCAGACCGCGTACAACACCTGGGAGACACCGCCGGAGTTCATCGTGCTGGCCGGCGACGCCGACGGAAGCTATCCCGTCCCGACCTGGTTCGAGAACATCAGCGGCTACAGCGGCGAAGGCGATCATCCCTACACCACCCTCGCGGGCGGAGACATTCTCGCCGACGCGCATATCGGACGTCTTTCCTTCGCCAACTACAGCGACCTCGAGCTGATCGTGGAGAAGATCCTCACCTACGAGACGAATCCGACGCTGGACGACCCCGGTTGGTACTCGCGGGCCTGTCTGGTCGGCGACCCCAGTTCCTCGGGACAGAGCACCATCACAGTGAACCAGTGGCTGAAGGAGAGACTGCGCGATCTGCACTACACCGAAATCGACACCATCTGGTCCTCGCCCTTCGTGAGCCAGATGACTTTGGCCCTCAACAAGGGCGGTACGGTCTTCAACTACCGCGGCTATCTCGGGATGAGCGGCTGGTCCAACGCGCTGAGCGAGGCCCTGACGAACCGGGCCAAGATGCCGTTTGCGGTCGTCATCACCTGTGACACCGGATCCTTCGCCGGCGCGACCTCCCGGACCGAGGGGCTGCTCCGCGCCGGCGTTCCCGGCACTCCGGCGGGAGCCATCGCGGCGATCGGAACCTCCACCATCGGCACGCATACCCGCTACAACAACTGCATGGACTACGGCATCCAGCGAGGATTGGTCGAGGAAGGCCTCTTCCAGACCGGGGTCGCGCTCACCCGCGGCAAGCTCGAGGTCTATCTCAACTACTTCAAGACCGAGCCGGCTCGGGCGGAGACCTGGGCCCATTGGAACAACCTGATGGGAGACCCGGCGGTCGACATCTACAACGCCTACCCCACCGCGCTCAACGTGACCCACCCGGCGCAGATCGCTTTCGGCGCGAATGCGCTGGAGATCGTGGTGGAGGACGGCTTCGGGCCGCTCGCCGGCGTCCGCGTGTGTGCCGACAAGGACGGGGAGACCCATGCGGTCGGATACACCGACGCGAACGGCTACGTCGAGCTTCCGCTCACCAACACGTCGATCGGCGATCTTCTGATCACGGCGACGGGACACGACAAGTACCCGTACCTGGCGACGGTGCCGGTCGCGGCGGAGCCGGCCTATGTCGGATATCTCGCCAGCACCATCGATGACGATGCCGCGGGGACGAGCTCCGGCAACGGAGACGGCATCGTCAATCCCGCGGAAACGATCGAGCTGCCGGTCCAGGTCCGCAACTTCGGGATCAATCCCGCCACGAACGTGAGCGCCGATCTGACGACCACGGATCCGTACGTCACGATCCTCGATGGCAATGAAAGCTTCGGGACCGTCGGAGGCCTGACCAGCGTCTGGTCGGCGGACGATTTCGACTTCCAGGTGGCGGCCGACTGTCCGCACGATCACCTGATCCGATTCGGGCTCGACGTCACGTCCGACACGGACGCCTGGCACTCCTTGATCGAGGTTCCGGTGGTCGCGCCCGCCCTCAGCGTGCTCGCCACTGCGGTCCAGGACGGCGGCAACAGCCACCTCGACCCGGGCGAAACGGTAGGGTTGACGGCCACGCTCAAGAACCTGGGCGGCGCGGCCGCGAGCGACGTCGTCGCGACTCTGTTCTCCGATACACCGTTCATCACGGTGCAGGATGCCGCGGGCACTTTCGGCTCCATCGCGGTCGGTGGAATCAGCAGCAACATCTTCGACTCGTTCACGGTGACGGCGAGTCCCGCCACCTATCAGGGCTACCTGGCGGCGCTCCGCCTGGCCTTGACCTACTCCAGCGGGGTCATCGATACCGTCGAGTTCACCGTCCGGGTCGGCACCAAGACCTCGGTCGATCCGGTCGGACCGGATCTCTACGGATATTATGCGTTCGACGACACCGACACCGCCTACGGTGATGCCCCCGTCTACCAATGGGTGGAGATCGACGCCGACCTGGGGGGATCGGGCACCAAGGTGACCTTGGGCGACTACGGTAGCTACCAGGACAAGTCGAAGACCGTCGACGTCCCCTTCCCGTTCCAGTACTACGGACGGCTCTACGACCGGGCCACGATCTGCTCCAACGGCTGGGTCGCAATGGGCAACACGTATCTCACGAGCTACCGCAACTGGACGATTCCCGGAGCGGGCGGACCCGACGCGATGATCGCACCCTTCTGGGACGATCTCACCGAAGCCAACGGGGGCGAGGTCTACCAGTGGTACGACCCGGAGACGCGCCGGTGGATCATCGAATGGAGCCGGATGCGCTGCGACTACAACGGCGCGACCGAAACGTTCGAGGTCATCTTCTACGACCCCGCCTACTATCCGACCGCGACCGGTGACGGCAAGATCGTCTTCCAATACCAAACCGTCTCGATCTCGGACCCCGTCGACGGCTACGTCACCGTTGGTATCGAGAACCACGATCAGAACGACGGCGTTCTCTACACCTACTTCAACCAGTACACCGAGGGGGCGGCCCCGGTAGTCGCCAATCGCGCCATCGCCTTCGTGCCATCGGACGATCGCGCCATGGGGACGCTCTTCGGCGACGTTCTCAACGGGTCGCACGGAAACGACCCTCTGGCCGGCGCCGAGGTTCTGGTCGTGGAGGAAGGTCGCCGCTTCTTCAC
>JAGQHR010000359.1 GCA_020431745.1 Candidatus Eiseniibacteriota bacterium | reverse complement strand
CAGTGCCACCGGCGCTAGCCGAGGTTCGGGATCCGGCCGCCGAGACCGGCTTTATCGATTCCGTCGCGGAGTTAGTCCCGGAGCGGGAGTGCCGCGCGGGCGTGCGTCGGTGCGGAGTTAGTCCCGGAGCGGGACCACCATCTTGCCGCAGATATTCCGATCCGAGCTCAGCGATCCAGGCGGTGGCAGCCGTAGCACAAGTCGTACTTGGTGGGATACGGCACCAGCAGGTCGTCGTTGCCCGCGGTCAGCTGATGGCAGGTCTGGCACTCGAGGCGACCGGAGAACAGCGGAAGCTGCGGATCGACTCCGGCCTTGAGGAAGCGGTTCCCCCCGGTGAACATCTGCACGGCCGGCATTCCGTACGGATGGCTGCCGTGCTCGTCGAAGCGCGGCGGCTCGGGTCCGGCCGACGGTGCGATCGGCTCGACGCTCGCCAGCAGCGGACCGGCATTGACCGAGTGGCACGTCAGGCACGCCTCCGAAGGAGACAAGGCGGCCAGGGTCTCGATTCCACCGTGGTAGAGCGCAAGCGCCTCGCGGTGCCCGCCGGTGACGGCGCTCAGGGACTGGCCACGGACATGGCACGTGCGGCAATGGTCCGCGGGATCACTTGCCCCGGTGCCCATGCCGCGGGCGCCGCCGGACGTGCCCGCGGTTCGAGTGGCGACCAGGTCCATGTTCCGGGCAGTCCCGGCAGCTCCGGCAGCTCCGGTAGTCCGGGCAGTCCCGGCGGTGCCGGCACCCGTCGCCCGACCATTACCGGCGGCCACCGTGCTGACGTCCCAAGCGCGCGCTCCCATCGCGCCGTCGTCCGGGAAGGCCCATTCGAACGTGCGATCCTTGGCGTGGATCAGGTTCGTGCGGTGGAACGAGTGGCAGTCGGTGCAAGCGCGCCACGGATCCTGATGGAACGATCCCGCCAGACCTTCCATCGGGAGCGGTAGGTGACAACCGGTGCATGCGTCGCTCGACACGGGAACGAAGGCGCCCGCACGGTCGGTCTTGCTCCGGGCGTCGGTGCCTCGGTCTTCATCGGTGCCTCGGTCTTCATCGGTGCCCTGGTCTTCGCTGGAAACCGGTTGATCGACAGATCCTCCCGCAGCGGAGATTCGTTCCGCGTCGGCGTCTCGCATATCTGCGCGACCGGCGGCGGCGGAAGAGCGGAAGCGATGACATCCCACACAAGCCTGTTGTTGGTGGACGGAGGGCGCGTCGCCCGCCGCGGCGAGGGCAGACCAACCCCCGGCCTCGTTGGCACCATTGCCGCCCGCTTCGCTTGCATCACGTCCGTCTGACCCGCGCGCATCGATTCCGCCGGGACCCGCGCCGAGACCCGCGCCAAGACCCGCGCCAAGACCCGCGCCAAGGCCCGCGCCGGCGCTCGCGGCCGGATTCGCGGAGCGTCGCTCCGAATCCTTCATGGAAGCGGCCGTCCCCACCGTCGCGATCACCAGCACCATGCCGGTCCACACGAACGGCGGCAGCAAGTGGAACATCAAGTACGAGCGGATTCGCTGGCCCATACCGCCGGAATCGGCGGGCCCGGAGATCAACTGGAGGAATTCGATTCTCCGCTACAAAGAACGGCATAGTGGGTGAGAACGCGCGCAGCCACGCCGTCGATGGCCGTTACCGGAGCGTTAGGTCGTTCGCGGCATTGCGACTATCCGACCGGGCGAATCTCGGCCTTTTGGACCGGCGTCGATACCCTCGCGCAATGTGCAAGAAGCCGCTCTGCCGGGGTGGTCAACCCGTCCGGGTATCCGAACCACCCCGGATGACACAAAGTCTCCACGAACGTCGGGGCACTGTCCGCCACCTGGCTCCGCCGCTCTCCCGGGCTCACCCGTCCACGGGCCAGCCTGTGGCCTCGCAAGTCCGGCGAACGAATGGGCTCCGCTGATGACCGGAGCCGATCTCGTGGCCGAGCGCCCAGAGGTCGACATCACTCCGTGGACACCGAAACAGACACCGAAACCGACATCTGCAACCGACACCCGCAACGGGCATCCGCAATCCGCGCCGCCCGAGTCCGACGGCCCGGTCACCCCAGAGACATCCTCACATCGCGAGCTCGATCACGCCCACCGGTGGGTGCGGTCGCGTTGCGCGGCGGCCAGGACCAGCAGCACCATGAGCGCTCCCGCGACGTAGATCCACGGCGGGACGCCTGCCGCGTCGCCCGCGGCGTACGAGTGCAGCCCCGACAGTAGGTAGTTCACGCCGAAGTACGTCATCACGACCGTGGAGATGGCGAGGAAGGTCCCCGAAGCCAGCATGCGCGGGGTGTTGAGCGGCTCGATGAACCGGAAGTGCGCGATCGCGCCGTAGATCAGGATCGTGATGAGCGCCCAGGTCTCCTTCGGGTCCCATCCCCAGTACCGCCCCCACGATTCGTTGGCCCAGACACCGCCCAAGAGCGTCCCGACGCTGAGGAAGGCGATCCCCATGACGAGGATGCTCCAGTGCAGCCGGTTCATCTCCAGGATCGCGTGGTGGATCTCGGTGCGGCCCGGCTTCTTGAAGAGATGCAGGATCAGGATCGTCATCCCGATGAACGCGCAGAGCCCGAGGAACGCGTAGCTGGCGGTGATCACGCTTACATGGATGATCAGCCAGAACGACGCCAGCACCGGCACCACCGGGCTGATCGCCGGATCGAACGTGGGCAGCATCGCGACTCCGAGCAGAATGATCGTGAGCAAGGACGAAAGTGCGGCCGTCGAGCCGTGCCGGTCGCGAATCTCGTAGAACACGCCCGCCAGAGCGGTGCAGAGGCTGATGAAGATCAGGGACTCGTATCCGTTGCTGAGCGGGGCCCGCCCCGAGACGATCCAACGCAGGATGTAGCCATAGGCGTGGATCCCGATCCCGATCCAGAAGGGGACCATCCCGATCAGGTAGAGTGGATGTCGCAGCGGATAGGCGGCTCCGTGCCGGCGCGCGAGGCTCCACGCGTAGGCCAGGGTCAGCACCATGAACGTCAGCAGGTAGGGCAGCATCACCCACACGAACGGGTTGAGGTGGTTGAGGGTGATCTCTGCCGTGAGCTGCGCGTCGCTCGGCATGATCTCGGTGCTGTGCGCCACCTGGGCGGCGTGGATGCCGGCCGCTGCCTCGGTGATCAGCTGGTCGTTCCGCGTTTGGAGCCCACCGATGAGCTTGTCATAGAGACCCTGGTACTCCTGCTGGGTCTGCGGATCGAGGCTGCTGAATCCCTCCGGCCCGGTCCAGGCGTGGTTCGGGTCGTTCGGGACCGGGAAGATCCGCAGCGTGATCCCGCGGACCGTCGCCACGAAGATCTGGAATTCCTCGTCGAACGAGAGCAGTTTCGTGCGGGCCTTGCTGCGTTCACTCGGCGGTGTGCGCAGCGTCGTCTCCACCTCGTCCGCCATCCGGTAACGTCCGCGCGCATCCCAGAGCGAGGCCGGTACGACGTGATCGATCGAGGGATCGATGGAAAGCAGCTCCTTGGTGCCTGGATGATGCACGTAGAGGAGCGGCTGACCGGTCCAGTAGTCCCCGTCGACGAGCCAGCTCAAGTACATGTCGAGCGGCCGCCAGCCCAGGTAGTGTCCCTTCTTGGTGACCTTCATCACCATCTCGAGGGAGTAGGTGTCGAGGGGCTTGGTCCGTCCCTGGTAGTCCTGGACCAGAAGGCGCTGGAGGATGTGCGTCGCTTCCGGAGAAAGGAAGTTCTGGGGAGGCGCGTCCATCGCATGCGTATGCGCCGCGCCGTCGGACTGCGCGACCGCGATACCGGTTGAGCCGGGAGCTCCGAGCAGCGCCAGCAGGATCGCCAGGAGGATGGCCGGCGCTCCCCGGAACGAACGCATGGTCGCCTCCGTCTTCCGAGTCGAATGAGAAGTCGCCGAGACCGCCCCCCGGTACGAGCGCGAAGTCCGCGGAGTCAGGGCCGTTCCGAGAGAAGCGAACGATGCCATCAGTGGGCACCTCCATGCGGAAGGCGGGGTTCTCGCATCCACAGCTTGCCGCGCGTCAGGGTGATGACGAATCCGAGGGTGATCAGCATGTAGCCGATGTAGGTCGGCCACTTGCCGGGGTCGTGATTGACCGAGAGGACCGTCCCACGGTGATCGCGGTCGTACGACGACTGAAAATGTTTGAACCCGCGATAGGTCAACGGATGGTTCATGTAGATCCGGAACGGCTCGCCGTTGATCCCGCGCGATTCGTCGAAGAGCCGGACGTGGCTCTCGAAGCTGGCGGGATTGTCGCTGCCCGGATAGGTGAGCAGCTGGAAGTCGTCGAGTTCCACCCGATAGGGAAGGGGAATCCGCTTGGGGGCGATCGCAACCTGTGCCACCTTGCCGCCGACCGTCACCGGGGTGTCATCCCAGCGGACCCGCACCGCCGATTCCACCGCGCCTCCGGACGGAGGCTCGATGCGGACGCGGGCCATGGCCGGGTCGGCTTCGTCCTCGCTCGCGACGAGCTGCGTGACCGCCGAGTCGAACGCGTGGTTCACGGCGAGGGAGATTCCGCCGCCCTGGCAGATCGATCCCGCCTGCAGACTGAACGGACGTCCCGGTGTGCCCGGCGCGGCGCCG
>JAGQHR010000035.1 GCA_020431745.1 Candidatus Eiseniibacteriota bacterium | reverse complement strand
AGACCGTCGGCCGACCCCCCTCACGACCTCCTCGTCGATCTCCGGCCGTTCCGTGGTTTCAACACCGGGAGGCCCACCACGATGCCGCGTCGCTCCGTCTCTTTCGAACCGTCCGCACTCCGCTTCGCTTCCGCGCTCGCGCTACTCACGCTGGCGACCTCGTTCTCGATGGCGGCTCCACCGGAGTCGGTTCCTGATCCGCAGACAGATCTGGACCGCAACACGAGGGTGGACGTCAATCAACTGGACATGTTCGTCACCAATCATGGCTCGTTCGCGTACAACATCCCCGACGGAGTCTCGGGTCTCGTGTTCCCACGCGGGACGGACAACGGGGTCATTTTCGCGGGCGGTCTCTGGGTGGGGGCGATGGTCGACGACGCGGTCCGAGCCACCCTCGCCGAATACTCGTTCGAGTACCAGCCGGGTCAGATCGTCTCGCCCATGGAATGGACGGATCCGAACGACCGCGCCTATCGCGTCTACAAGATCGCTCCGGGGGATACGCCTGCGAGCAATCCCGACTACGCGGACTGGCCCGCCGATCAGGGGGCTCCGGTCGATGAGAACGGAAGTCCGCGGCACTTCGGCGGACAGACGCTCTGGTCGGTCTATCACGATTTGAATCCCGCATCGCACACCAACGATGCCGGGAGCACGGAGCCGCTGGGGATCGAGGTGCAGCAGACGACGTTTGCCACCGCGGTCAGTGGTCCCGCCGACTACACGATCCTCTCCGAGTGGAAGATCGTCAACAAAGGTGGGCAGCATCTGGAAGACGCCTACGTCGGGATCTGGACCGATCCGGACTTGGGTGGAGCCTCGGATGACTTTGTCGGCTGCGACCCCGAAGACGACTTCGGCTTCTGCTACAACGCGACGAACTCGGACAACGTCTTCGGGAGCAGCCCTCCCGCGGTCGGGATCCGTCTGGTGCAGGGCCCGGTCGTACCGTCACCGGGAGACACCGCATACGTGAGCGGCGCGATTCTTCCCGACTACCGCAACCTGCCGATGACCGCGTTCCTCAAGTACATCAACGGAACGGACCCGAATTCGCCCCAAGAAGTCTACAACTACCTGCGGGGGCTGGATCGGGACGGCAGCGTGATCATCGATCCCACGACGGGAGAGCCGACGACCTACATGGTCTCGGGAGATCCGATCACGCGCACCGGCTGGGTCGACTCGAATCCGTCCGACCGTCGCATGCTGATGGTGGCTGGTCCGCTCGCGATGGAGCCGGGCGACGAACAGACCGTCGCGGTGGCCGTGGTCGTGGGCGCCGGATCCGACCGGCTCGACAGCCTCGTGCGGCTCCGGGAGAACGCGCAGTCTGCGGTCGAGCTCTTCCGCACCGCTCATGGCGATCCTTCAGGAGCCTGTTGTACCGGATCGTCGTGCCGAGTGACCGTCGCCTCCGACTGCACCGACGGCACCTTCCTCTTCGGGGAAACCTGCGATCCCAATCCGTGCGACGCGGCTGTCGGTGCGTGCTGCTGGTCGGGCTCCTGCTACATGACGACCGAAGCGGGATGTCTCGGCGAGTATCTGGGGGACGGTTCCGTCTGTACCCCCGACCTCTGCGATGAGCCCGGCCCACTCGGTGCGTGCTGTCTGGGGACCGAGTGTCAGGTTCTCGTGGAGGCGGCGTGCCAGAGCGCCGGCGGCTCTTTCTATCCGGATCTCCAGTGCCCACCGGTTTCTCCCGGAAACCCGCGAGGTTGGCAGCACAACGATCGTCCCAGCCTGATGGTGGACGAGATTGTCCGGGAAGGCGGAGTCCCGGTTCCGCCCGACTCCCACGGCGGTCCCGGGAACGACGTCTGGCACAGCTACAATTCGACCAGCGATTGGTTGCTTTCGGCCGGTGGCGGGGACGGGGGCGAGGGTCGCTTCACGCGCGATGGCGCGGATCTGGAGAATCTTACCGAGAACCACCTGCTCATGCGCTGGGACGGGCGCGACGACAACATCGGCTGGTGGGCATTCGACAACGGGGAAGCCGCCCGGATCCCCTTCGGTCTCTACGAACGGAATGCACAAACCGGTCTCGAAACCCGTTTGATCCCCGTTTTGTTTTCGGGAGGCGGAACCGCCGGGGTCTTCGATCTCGCCGCGATCACCGAGGATCCCTACTCGGGCTTTCCGGGCAGCGACTGGTGCTACGCGTACCGCTTCGACCCGGCGGTCGCTACCTATGAAGAGTTCGTGGCGGACGCGCAGGACGGACAGATCGATGACGATCCGACGACGGTGGAGCTGTTCTCCCGGCTCATCGTCGCTTCCGAGTTCGGACTTCCTGGACTGGGAACGGTGATCGAGTTCTCGACCAATCCGTCCGGGATCATCGCGGGATCCGGTTTCGACGGGGCGGTTCCCTTGGCCTGGTCGGAACCCGAGGGGATCGCTCCTTGCTTCGATGCGGAGTACGAAGTCTTGCGCGACGGCGTCGTCGTGGGATCGACCGCGCGAACGGACTTCCTCGACACGGCTTCGAACTTCGGTCACGAGTATCAGGTCCGCGCCAAGAATCCGATGACCGGAGAGGTGGGCGAGCTCCACGCGCCCGCCGTCGTCCTCCCGCGGGCCGGCGGATTCTCCGAGGAGTCGGGGATCGCGGTCACGCCTCCCGACGTCGACGGCGTGGTCGGCGCCGATGAGTGGGCCGATGCGACCGAGATCGACGCCGCTCCGTTCGTGGGAGGAGATCCGGCCGAAGTACGCGTGATGCACAACCGCGACTTCTTGTTCCTGGCCTTCGAGGATGCGGTCTCTGCGGAAGAAGTGCGCGTCTACATCGACGCGAACGACGATGGTGTCTACGGGCCGGGACCGTATGAAGGAGTGGTGATCCTGGATCATGGCCAGGTGCGCTTCCAACGGCTCTCGGGCGTGTATCCGAACGTGTCCGAGCTCGAGGAGATCGTCGACCCCGGTTGGGCGCTGGGCGCGACCGCGATCGGCTCGGCGGAGCTCCGGCTGGCGCGCCGGGGGGGACCGCTGGCGGGCGGCGCGGGAGTGTCGCTGTTCGTGCACATGCCGTCCGGATCCGGGATCTATCCGAGAGGACCGGAGAGCGTTCTGTCGCAGGCGCCGTCTCTGTTCGCGGAGATCACGCTTCCGGATGTTCCGCCGTGGATCCCGTCCTTCTCCGATCTTCCCGTGCCGTTCGTCCATCCGGGGGAGGAGGCTCGTTTCGAGGTGGCGATCGAGAACACCGGCGCGTCGCTGGCTTGCGTCTATCGGACGCCGGGGGCACCCGAGAGCGGCGTCGCTCCTTTGCAGTCGACGGGGACGGGCGGCTATCGCGCGGTCATCCCCGGAGATGCAGTGTCCGAGGACGGAGTGTCGTACCGGCTGCGGGCGACCGGACCGGATGGACAATCGGTCGAGTCGCGCGAGGTGCTGCTCCCCGCCGCGCCTTCGCCGGCCTCGACGCCGGAGGATCCGGCGATCGCTGCCATGCTGGGGCGCCTCGAGACGATGACCTGCTTCCCGAATCCCTTCGCGGCGGGAACGACCATCGCCTACCGAATGCGGCAGCAAGAGCGGGTCTCCGTGACGATCTACGATGTCGGGGGTGCCCGCGTCCGGTCTTTGCTCGATCGGGAGATCGCGGCTCCGGGCGTGCACGTGATGGCTTGGGACGGACGGGACGATGCGGCCCGACCGGTCGCGGCCGGTGTGTACTTCTATCAGCTCCAGGTCGAGCGGCGTCGTCTGACGCAGCAGACGATCGTGTTGAAGTAGATCGGGACGGAGCGGCCCACGGGTCGCTCCGCGGATCGCGGTACGAGGCGCTGCGGATCGAAGGCCGTTCAGTCTTCTCCGGTGCGAGCGGGGATCGTCTCTCTCGAGGGATCCCCGTCCGCATCCGACGGAATCTGTTCCTGGTACGCCCTCCACCACCGTTCGGCCTCCGCCGCATCCCCCATCCGCTCGTAGGTCGAGTATTGGTAGTAGGAGAGGCCCGCCAGGACCTGGCCCACCTCGGGTGGTGCCAGCCGCGCGAGGTAGGGATCGCGGGACGGAGGCAGAGACGTCGCGATGTCCTCCAACCAGCTCCCCAAGTCGGACCAGGCGAGAACGCGCGCGGTCTGGGATCCCTTGCTGTTCCGTTCCGTGATGGGCGCTGTGTATTCGAGTGGGGTGCGATCGTCCGTGCTGAGCTGGAATGCCGTGTAGCGATCCCGCCGGGCAGAGAGGTCGGAGACATACGCGGCGAACGGGATGCGGGCGATCCAGGTGTTCGCCGGCAGATCCGACTGGTCCACGAGTCGCGTCCAGGCATCCCGGAATCCCGGATCCGGGAGTGTGCCGACATCGCGCTGTCCGATCAGGGCGAAGATCGGGTACTTCGGGGAGAAGCCTCGACGCCAGAGCGTGACCTGTGGAAAGACCTCGAGCATGGTGCGGCAGAGGATCCCCATCTCGTCGGGAGAGATATCGAAGAGTGGCAGCCATTGTGCGAAGACACCTCCCGGCTCCAGCCGGTCGCGGATCGCTTCGAAGTGCTCCTTGGTGTAGAGGCTCCCGACGCCGGCACGGTACGACAGGAAGATGTCGCTCACGACCACGTCATAGCGGTCCGACGTGCCGGACAGATAGTTGCGACCGTCCTCGTAGATCACGCGCACACGATCATCGGTGAAGAGCCCGTTCAGATACGGGGCGAGCAGCGTGCGCGCCGCCTCGATGACGTCGGGATTGAGCTCCGCCACGGTCACGGTTTCGACCGGGAAGTCGAGCGCACCGCCCGCCGTGATTCCCGTTCCCATGCCGAGAAAGAAGACGCGCTGCGGTCGGGGATGGAGAGCCAGCGGGATCCACGCCTGCATGCGCTCGTTGACCGCGGCCCCGGAGGTTCCCAGCAGGTAGGAGTTGTCGACCTTGATGCTCAACGAGCCGTCGCGGTCGGTCACCGCGACGATGCCGTGGTTCCCCTCCCAGGACCCGAGCAGCTTTTCGTTCTGGGAAGCATCGAGCCGAATCACGGGCAGCTGCGCGAAGCTCATGCATCCCAGGGCGAGGACGACACCGGCAATCCCCACCGTTCCCAGGATCCATCGGGAGGTGCCGCCCCCGGCCGCGCGGTCGCCGCTTCCAGAGCCGGAGAGCGCAGCCCGGTTGGCGGGATGCGACGAGCCGGTCCGGTGGCGACGATGTCCGTCGGGTCGCATCGCCGATACGATGTGGACGAGCGCCAGACCGAAGTAGATTCCGGACACCGCCCAGAGGCTCCTCCAGAGGCCCAGCCACTCCAGCAGCAGGAATCCGGCTGCGAGCGAGCCCAGAATCGCGCCCAGCGTATTCAGCGAGGCCAGGCGTCCGATCGTGGAGCCGATCTCGACGGGCTGCACCTTCTCGTTCCCCTCGACGAGTCGGGGATCCCGGGCCGAGGCGGACATCTTCGTCTCGACCACCTTCAGCAAGTAGGGGAAGACGGTGCCGACGATCAACCCCGGGACGAAGAGCACGAGCCCGGTCGTGCCGTAGACCGCGAGCACGTACCGCGTCCATCCCAATCCCTCACCGATCGGAACGAGTCCGTGGGTGATGCGGACGAACAGGAACGGCACGGCGCCCGCGCCGATTCCGGAGAGCAGGAGCAGGATTCCGAGAGTGCGTTCGGGATGCGTGGATTTGCGGCACAGCCCGTGCGCCAACGACGACCCCGCGGCCAAGGCGATCAGGAAGACGGTGAGGATGCCGGCGAAAGTGTAGACCGAGTTCTGCAGCACTTGGGCGAACATTCGTGTCCAAAGGACTTCCAGCGCCAGGGTCAACAATCCCGACGCGAACGCGAGCGTCGAGATGACGTCGATTCCCGGCCTTCGGTCCCAGGGCTGGTGCGACGCCGCGCGGGTGACCGTCTTGCCGGTCGGGTGCTTCGTCAGGCCCGCGGAGATCCCTCCCGTGTCGCGCTCCGCTCCGATCCGATCACGCGCGTCTTCCTCACCGTCGGTTTCGGGTCCGGACCGCGAGGAGAGCGTCCACGCGAGCGCGGCGATGGTCACGTTGATGCCGATCGCGACTCCGTAGGACATCCGGTAGCCCAGGGTCGCGGGCAGGATGAAGCCGGCGGCCCATGCACCGACGGCCGCACCCACGGTGTTGACGGCGTAGAGGAGCGTCGCCGTTCGTCCCAGCTCCTCGCTCCTCCGGATGACGTGCTGCGCCATCACGGGGAGGGTCCCTCCCATGAAGAACGCGGGCGGAAACAGGAGGATCGCCGCCAGGAGAAACTTCACGAGCAGAAAGAGCGCCGGAGTCGATCCGAAGGCGCCGAAGAGGCCGCCGTAGATCTGGCGATAGAACGCCACCAGCGCGAAGTAGAGTAGAGCGGAGACGGCGATTCCGAGCTCGAGCAGGGCATAGGTTCGCAGGGGGCGGAACGTGCGGACGGCATGCCGGCCCCAGGCCATCGAGCCGGCAGAGAGTCCCAGAAAGAAGACGGCGAGAGTCGTGGCCGTCGCATGCGCGGTGACCCCGAAGAGGCGACCCAGCTCGGCGAGCCAGAGGATCTCGTAGACGAGCGCGGCGGCTCCCGACAAGAAAAAGAGCACGAAGAGGACCGGAAGCTGCACGATTGACCCCCCACCCCGGCGTCCAACCCAGGACATCGAGTGTCCGCCGCCGACGCTATCAGGCGGTCTCAGGTCGTCAATGGTGGTTCTCCCGACGCGGACGCAGGCGCCCCAGTCGCTGTAGTCCCGGCCGCTGCATTCTCAGCCGGTGCCGCCCCGGTCGCTGCACCCTCAGCCGGTGCACCCCCGGGCGGTGCCGCCCCGGTTCCGAAGACCGGCGGGTGATCCGAGGATCGCCGCAAGAGCGACACGCAGGCGACGGCGTAGAGGAGCACGACCGGGATCACCTTGCTGGCGGTGATTCCGATGTTCGTCCAGACCGACCACCCGCGGCTGGGGTCGAACACGGAGGGATCCTTGGCGGTGTCGAAGAGCGGCCATGGAGTGGGCAGGACGAGCAGGGCCAGTGCGGTCAGGGTGAGCGCCCCAGCCCACGGTCTTCTCTGCCGGTGGGATGTTTCCGGGCCGGTCGAGGCAACCTCGCCCAGCTCCGAGGGACTGTCTTCGATCGGATCACGAAGGGGGAACGGACCGTCGTCGTGCGGGGTCAGATGCAGCAGCATCAGGCAGCCGATCACGACGAGCGCGGAAAGATGGTGCTCCCAAATGTGTCCGTAGGTGACGAAGTGTCCTAGGAAAAGCGCGCTGGCCTTGAGCTCCACGCTCCGATTCCGACTCGCCAGGACGAGGACGACCGTCGCCGTCATCAGGATGATCCGGAACAGGAAAGCCATGCGATCGAACTGCTCGACCGTCGGGACCGAACCGATGGCCATCCCCGACAGGAGATTCAGGAAGAGGAGACTGTAGTTGCCCCCGGCCATCGTCGGGATCGGGCTGCCGAAGTTGAGCTCCTTGAACGTGTGCCACTGATCCGGGTGATGCGAGAAGTACGGGTACGCCGTCGCGACGGCGACGAGCCCGGCCAGGCCCCCTGCGATCAGCAGCACCCGCCGCCGCAGCAGGGCCGGAAGCATCACGAGCGGCAGGATCTTGAGGAGGGACGCGGCAAAGAAGAGGAGGCCGGCCATCGCTTGCCGAGCGCGATTCGCGGACCCAGGGCCCGAGCGCGGGGTGTCCGTGGCCGCATCGCGCCCGACCACTCGTCGTAGCGCCGGTTCGGTCCAGATGAAAGCGAGCGCGCAAAACGCACCCATCACGAACGTGAACTGCCCCATGTGCAGCTCGAGGAAATAGGGCGTGCTGAGGAGGAGCGCCGCGGACGTGACCGCACGTCCCAACCGTACCCGGGGCAGTTTGGTCCACTGCCGCCAGAAGACCCAGAGCAAGAGGCCGAGCACGACCTCGCAGAAGACGAGCCAGAGCCGGTAGGACGCGAGTGGCGCGACGATCGTGAGCCAGCGTCCGAACGTCGGTCCCATCAACGGCAGGTACCGGTAGGGGTAGAAGTACGGAGTGACGGTCGGGGACTCGTCTTGCGCATAGGGATTGCGGCCCTGCCGGGCAGCGATACCGGCATGATAGACCGCGAAGAAGTCCGCGCCCGGCCCGATGCGATGGATGGAGTTGTGGTAGAGACTCCAAGTGATCGCACGGCGATCCGGATGATCGTTGACGTCCAGGGGCTGCCGAAAGACGGAGACGAAGAGCACCAGGTGAATGAGGAGGCCGGCGATCAGGACGGCACGATCCCACGCCCAGGGCTTGACACCCACGCGCGGGGACTCCTGAGTCGGCGTCTGGTCGAACGGCACGCCGCTCTCTTTGTCCTCGTGTTCGCCGCCGGTGATGCCCCACCTCGATTCGTCGGATCGGGTGCCCTTCTCTGCCTGGCTCACGCGGATACTGCCCGAGTCGCACGTGGCTCGGAATCCGCGCGGATCGTCCGAGGGTACCCCGGTCCGCGAAGACTTGCCACGTTCCGGTCGACCGCCGGGATGCGGGCAGGGTTTTCGGGTCGCCGCGGGGAGGCGGGGGGACGCCCCGGCTCATCCGGCGTTGCCGAGGCCGACGGGCAGGGCGCTGAGAACCGCACCTACAGGCAGCGCGGTTCTTCACCAATTGGCTAGAGCACGCCGCGCTTGGCCTGGTCGCGCTCGATCGACCGGAAGAGCGCGCCGAAGTTTCCCTCTCCGAAGGACCAGTGGTTCTTGCGCTGGATCATCTCGATGAAGATCGGCCCCACCACGTCCTTCGTGAAGATCTGCAGCAGATAGCCGTCGTCGTCCCCGTCCACGAGCACGCGATGCTGCTTGATGCGATCGCGATCCTCGGTGACGTTGGGCACGCGATCGAAGACGGTCTCGTAGTACTCGTCGTCGATGTCGAGCGTCTCGATGCCCGACCCTTGCAGCGCGTCGAGGCTCGCGAGCAGATCGTCGGTGAGGAAGGCCAGGTGCTGGATCCCCGGGCCCCGATACTTGCGCAGATACTCCTCGATCTGCGACTTCTCCTCGCTTCCCTCGTTGATCGGAATGCAGAAGCTGCCGTCGGGCGAACGCAGCGCGTAGCTCCGCAGGCCGGTGACCACGCCCCGGATGTCGAAGTAGCGCACCTCGGTGAAGCCGAAGACCTGCTTGTAGAAGTCGGACCAGCGGGGCAGCGTGCCTTTTTCGACGTTGTTGGTGAGATGGTCGATCGCGAGGAAGCCCTTCTCCGGCACCATCGCCGGGTCGGCGAGGGGCTCGAACGCGGACAGGTAGGTATCTCCTTCGACGAAGTGGATGAGGGAGTCGCCGATCCCGTAGATCGCCGGGATCTCGAACGCGGAGGGCCCTTCGTACTTGCGTGCTCCCCGGCCGACCGCGGCCGTCAGGGCACGATCGCTCGCCTTCACGTTCCATCCCATCGAGGCGATGGACGGACCGTGGGCGCGGGCGAAGTCCGCCGCGAAGCTGGACGGTTCGCGATTGAGCAGGAAGACGATGTCGTGCTGCCGGTAGAGCACGATGTCCTGGCTGCGGTGCTTCATGATTCGTGAGAAGCCGAAGCTGCGGAACAGCCGGTCGAGCGCGTCGGGGTCGGGTCCCGCGAACTCGACGAAGGAGATCCCGCAGAGTCCCACGGGATTGTCGGTGGCGGCGGGCAGCGTATGCGGATTGGTCGTCGCGCTCATCGAGTCACCTCCTGGGGAGTCGCCGGAGCCTCGCCCTCGGTCCGAGTCGTCGTGGTTTCGCTCGTTTCCGTGGCCGGGCGCGGGGTCTGCCAGCTCTTCCAGTACTCCGTGTTCTCGGCCACCTCCGCCTCCGGACAGATCGCGAGGGGACGACGCGTGTCGATCATCACGGCCTGCTCGTCGGTGCGCTCCTTGGCCCGGGATGCCGCCACCGCCTGCGGCTGTGGTCCGTGATGGAGTCCCTGCGGATGGAAGGTCACCATGCCGGGTCCCACTCCCGCCCGGCTGAAGAACGACCCGGCGTGATAGAAGAGCACCTCGTCGTAGTCGATGTTGGCGTGATAGAACGGCACCTTGAGCGCGCCGGGATCACCCGTCTCGAGACCGCGCGGGAGGAAGGTCGCGATCACCACGTTGTCCGCGACGAACGTGGCATGGGCCGTCGGCGGTAGATGATAGCGCTCGCTCATGACCGGACGGATATCGTCGACGTTGATCTGCCAGACGGTCAGGTCGCCCTTCCATCCGACCACGTTCATCGGGTGGAACGGATAGAAGAGGCTGGTGATCCTGCCCAGCCGTTGCACCCGGATCTCATACTCCGATGAGCCGTTCGTCGCGGGGTCGGAGAGGACGGGCTCGGGACACGGGGTCTGGATCACGGACGGATCGAACAGCGCGTGCTGACCGATGAGGCCACGGTCCGGAAGACGAACCTCCCCCGCCGTTTCGATCACGAGCAGCTTGGTCTCGACCTGCGGAAGCAGTCGATAGACGGTGCCCCGCGGAATGACGAGATAGTCACCCGTGCGATAAGTCAGGGGGCCGTAGTCGGTCTCGATCCGGCCGCTGCCGTTGTGGACGAAGAGGATCTCGTCTCCATCCGCGTTCCGGAACCAGTAGGGCATCTCCGTGCGCAGGGTCGCGTAGCGGTGCACGCAGACGTCATTCCGCAGAAAAGCGGTCCGGGGGGCCGTGTAGTCGCCTCCCAGGTGCGGCAGCCGCGCGAGCTGGTAGGACCGGGGGCGCAGCTCGCCCTCGATCCGGGTCCAGTTGACCATCGGCGCCGTGCGGTAGAGGTGGGCGTACCGGCCGGAGAATCCGTTCCGCGCGTACTCCTCCTCGACAGTGCCCGCGGGGATGTCGACGTGGGCCTGTCGGGTCACGGTTCCCTTCGATTCGATCATGTCGCACGGTCCTTTCTCTGGATTCGCTCTTTCGGCACCAGGGTCGCAAGACGGGTCCCGGGCCAAAGCCTGCCGGCGGGGTGCCACTTTCCGATTCGACTCAGCGTACGGTGGCGCCTGTCTTAGATAGAATTTGAAAAGTTGATCGATACTCTTAAAATGAGCTGAAGATTCAAGGAAGGGAACCCCCGGCCATTCGGAGCTTGTAGCAACCCCTCCCGCGTCCCGTCGGCGGGGGAGCGGGCGGCCCAAACCGAGGTCCGGTCGCGTCTCGTCGGTTTGCGCATCCGGTCTTGTCCGTGTGGTGTCAGTGGTTCCTTCCATGCTGTGTCGTCCATCTGGTTCGTCCATGTGGTGTCGTCCCTGGGGATGCTTCGTATGACCCTTCCTACCCTGGATCAGCTGCGGGCCTTCGATGCGGTGGCGCGAAACGGGGGGCTTACCGCCGCGGCCAGGGAGCTGGGACGGACGACGCCCGCGGTCAGCTATGCCGTCGGTCAGGTCGAACAGCTCTCCGGCATCAAGCTGTTCGATCGCGAGCGGCGCCGGCTCGCGATCACCGCGGAGGGACGGCTGCTGCTGGCGGAGGCACGCAAGGTGTTGCGGGCGGCCGACCGGTTCGGATCGGTCTGCTCCCGCGTCGCGGAGGGGTGGGAAGCGGAGCTGCGCGTGGTTCTCGACGGGATCGTGCCCCAGGGTCCGATCCTCAACGCTCTCCATCGATTCGGATTGTTGGGCGCCCCGACGCGCGTGCAGATCCTCGTCGGCTTCCTCGGAGACGTGCAGACCCGATTCGAACGGGAACACTGCGACCTGATGCTCGCGTTGGACCTGGAGAATGACGGGAGCCTGCGGGTCGCGGATCTGCCGCCCATCGAGATGGTGCTCCTGGCGCATCGCAAACATCCGCTCCATGCCCGTCCGCAGCCGCCGTCGTGGGCCGACCTTCGCGAGTTCGTGGAGTTGGTGGTGGTGCAGCCGGAACAGCTCGCCCGGCGGCCGTCCGACCCGCTCTTCCACGGATCCGATCAGGTCTTCCAGCTCCCCGACTTCATCGCGAAGCGGGAAGCGTTGCTGCGCGGCATCGGCTATGGATGGCTGCCGCGCCATCTTGCCGAAGGGGAGATGGCGCGACGCCGGCTCGTTCCGGTCGAGTTCGAGGAAGGGTCGACCCACGCGCTCCATCCGCGGCTCGCCTGGCGCGTGGAGTCGGTGGGGAAGGCGTTGGAGCAGGTCCGGGAGCTCCTGAGTGACGAGCTCTCGCAATCTTGAGATCCGGCGGGGCGACTCGGTGGGGCGGGCGTCCGGGGTCAGTCCGCTCCCCGGGCCCAAACCGCGAGCTGCGCCGGGATCCCGGTGGTCGGCAGTGCGTGCACGGTCGGGCGCCCCGCTCGCATCACGATCACCCCGCCGACCTGATCCAGGAACGGTTCGATCTCGTGCGTGGAAACGATGGCCGTGCCGCCGGAATCGACGATCCGTCCCAACCAGGACAGGAAGAGCTCGCGCATGCCCAGGTCGAGCGCGACGAGCGGCTCGTCCAGGATG
>JAGQHR010000358.1 GCA_020431745.1 Candidatus Eiseniibacteriota bacterium | reverse complement strand
CAGGGGCCGGGCGTGTCCGATGAACCCGTCGCGATCGGTGTGTCGGTGTATCCGAACCCGTTCACGACCTCGGTCACGCTACGCTTCGGCCTCGCCAGGTCCGGTCCGGCCCGCATCGAGATCTTCGATGCCCGGGGCCGCCGTGTGATCCGCTTGGATCATGGCGAATCACTCCCCGCGGGACGCCACGAGGTGGAGTGGTCCGGCCGCGATCGCAGTGGCGAGGCGGCTCCCGCGGGGATCTACTTCTACAAAGTGACCACGTTCAGAGGGGCCGAGCGCGGGTCACTGACCCTGACCCGATGAGGCGGTAGCATCGACGCTCCCGGGTGCCGCGCGGAGGTTTCCCCGAGAACGAGAAATGATCGATACTCTTTCCGGAAGCATGCGGGCCTCCGCATGCCTCCGGGAGGATGTGTGGATCCTGCAGGAAAGCACACGGAATCCTCGATCGAGTTGGTCCGACTCGCTCAGGATGGGGACGAAGCCGCTCTGGAAAGACTCTGCGCGCGCTATCTGCCCGTGCTCCAACGGTGGGCCGAGGGGCGCCTGCCCGGACGCGCCCGGTCGATGGTGGAGACCGCCGATCTCGTCCAGGAGACCTTCATCCGCGCTCTGCGCAACCTCGATGGGTTCGAGATGACACGCCGGGGCGCGTTGCTTTCCTACCTGCGCACCGCTCTTTTCAACCGGATCCGGAGCGAGCTGCGGAAGGCCGGGCGGACGCCGGAGGAAGTCGGCTACGACGAATCGCTCAATCCGGCCTCCGGGTTCAGTCCTTTGGAGGCGCTGATCGGGGCCGAGGATGCGGAGAGGTACGAGTCGGTGCTGACACGATTGACCGTCAACGAGCGGGAGACCGTGATCGCTCGGTTGGAGCTCGGGCTTCCGTTCGGAGAAGTCGCAGCGATGACCGGCAAGCCGTCGGCGGATGCCGCACGGATGGCCTTCAGTCGGGCGGTTCTCAGGATCGCGGAGCTCTGGCCGGATGAGTGAGCGGGACGATCGAATCGAGGAGCAGCGTCCGACCGGGGAAAGGCCGACCTCGATCGACGATGCGCTCGGCGCCCTCGTGGACGGGCAGGAGATGGATTGGGCGCGAGCGCTGGAGGCTTCCGCGGAAGGCGTGGAGCGACGGCAGCTGAACGCGCTGCGGGTCCTGTCCCGCGTCCAGAACCTGGCCGCTGCGGACGAGGTCATGGCCGGATCGCCGTGGGGCTCTGTCGAGATCGTCGAGAAGATCGGTTCCGGTGGGTTCGCGACGGTCTACCGAGCGCTCGATCCGGTCCTGGACCTCGAGGTCGCTCTCAAGCTGCTTCATCGACGCGGTACCAAGGCAAGTGCGGAGATCCTGGAAGAAGGCCGCCGGCTCGCGCGCGTCCGGCATCCGAATGTGGTGCGGGTCTTCGGAGTCGAGGAGCATGCAGGCCGGATCGGTCTGCGGATGGAGCTGATCCGGGGACGCTCGTTGGATCGCTTGGTTCGGGAAGACGGCGCGTTCGGTTCGATCGAGGCCACCAGGATCGGTCTGGACGTGTGCCGGGCGTTGGCCGCGGTGCACGGTGCGGGCTTGGTCCACCGGGACGTGAAGGCGCAAAACGTCGTGCGGGACGAGGACGACCGCATCGTGCTCATGGATCTCGGGGCCGGATCCGAATCGGCCGAATCCGGGAGCGATGCCGTGAGTGGGCGAGGTACGCCACTCTATCTAGCGCCGGAGATCCTGGACGGCGGATCAGCTACGACCACTACGGATCAGTACGCGCTGGGCGTGCTGCTTTTTTTCCTGGTGTCGGGCCGCTTCCCTGTCGAGGCGGAGACTCTGAACGAACTGCGTTCCGTCCATCGGGCGGCGCGGCGGACATCGCTTCGGGCGATCCAGGAGAGCCTGCCGGAGCCGTTCGTGCGTGTCGTCGAGCGCGCCTCCCACTCCGACCCCCGGCATCGTTTCGCGTCGATCAACGAGATGGCCCGGGCCCTGGCAGCGGCACTCTCCGCTCCGGACGGCTGGGCTGAGGATCGAGAGCCTGCGGCGGGCGATCGATCTCCCGTGGGAAACCTTCCGCCTTCCTTCACCCGATTCGTGGGACGACGGGGCGACCTCGAGGCGTTGGGGGCCAGGTTGCGAGAGCACCGGCTCGTCACGCTCGTCGGTCCCGGGGGCTGCGGCAAGACGCGCATGGCCCTGGAGATGGCCGGCAACCTGCGCGAGGGGTTCGAAGACGGCGCCTGGTTCGTCTCCCTCGCTCCCGTTCGTGATGATCATGATGTCGATCGTATCCTCGGGACGATCTTCGGCGTAGACGAGATCGCCGGCGAGCGACTCCTGGACGGTGTCGTGAGGGCGCTTCGTTCACGCGTTGCGCTCGTGGTCATGGACAATTGCGAGCATCTTTCCACAGCCGTTGCGAGGGTGGTGTCGGAGCTGCTCGGACAGACTCGGTCCCTGCGGTTCGTCGTGACGAGTCGAGTGGCTCTCGGCCTGTCGGGGGAAGCAATCCATCCGGTCCGCCCTTTGTTGGTGCGGGATCTCGACGATGGTGGCCCGGGATCGGAGCCGACGGGCTTCGATTCCGCGAGTCCGGACTCGATCGACGAAGCTGCGCTGCAGAGGATCGCGCGGAATGAAGCGGTGCAGCTTTTTCTCGATCGTGTCGCGGCGGCGGATCGAACCGTAACTCTCGATGCCACCAATGCGCGCGCGATCGCCCGAATCTGCCGCCACGTGGACGGTCTTCCTCTGGCGCTCGAGCTCGCGGCGGCCCAGGTCCGGTCGATTCCCATCGCGGCGTTGGCGGAACGACTGCGCGAACGGATCGATCTGCTGCAATCCACCGGCGCGGTCGAGCCGGCGCATCACCGCACTTTGGATTCCTCGATCGCGTGGAGCCATGCCCTGCTCTCCCCGGAGTGTCGGAGGGCGCTGAGTTGCCTCTCCGTGTTCGCCGGAGGGTGGACGCTCGAGGCGGCCGAGGCCGTGCTTCCGGAGGCGACTGCCCTTCCGGAGCGTGCGGTCCTGGGAATCATGACCGAGCTGGTCGGGAGCTCTTTGGTCCACCTCGGCGGCACGGAAGCTTCGGAGCATCGATACGACATGCTGGACACCGTGCGGCGCTTCGCCCGGCACCGCCTCGACGAGAGCGAGTCCCGCGTCGTCGTGATGCGGTCGTTCGTCCGCTACTTCCTCGAATTGGCCAAGCGCATGAACCGCGCTTTGATGGGAGCCGGGGACGTGGAAGCGATGCGCGTGCTCAGTGCGGAGCACGACAACATCCGCGCCGCTTGCCGGGCCACGGTCGAGCTGGAAGACCTCGACGTCGCCTTCGATCTCGCCCGGCATCTGGGCCGGTTCTGGATGACGGGTGGCTTCTCGGGAGAAGGCCGCTCGTTCTGTGGAGAGATCCTGCGCCATCCGTCGGCGCCGGGGCGCACGGTCGATCGTGCTGCGGTAGCCGGATGGTTTGCCGTCTTCGCGAAGATCCACGGGGATGTCGACGAGGCTCGAAGGCGGTGGGAGGAGAGTCTGGACATCCGACGGGAGCGGAACGATCGCAACGGCGTCGCCTCGGCGCTCAATGGGCTCGGGACGATCGAGTACGACGCGGGCCGGTTGGAGGCGGCGGAACGCTTCTACGAGCAGAGCCTGCGGATTCGTCGCGATCTGGGGGAGGAGCGGGGAATCGCGCAATCCCTGACGAACCTCGGTCTCGTCCACGCCGCCGCCGATGACCTGGAGACGGCCATCGCGAGGATCGAAGAGGCCCGGTCGATCCACGAGCGGACGGGAAACGCCTTCGGAGTCGCCAAGACCCTCGGAGAGATCGGCTTCCTGCGGAGCCGTCAGGGCCGCCTTGCCGAGGGGGCTCGCCTCTTGAGTACGGCCATGCGGATGCAGGCCGATCTGGGACCGAACGTCGCTCTGCCGGTCCGACTCGGGTACACGCACCTGTGGTCGGGGTCGCTCGAGGAAGCGCGATCGGCGTTCGACGTGGCGATGCGTGCGCTCGAGGGTACGGCCGGACGATCGCGTTTCAGTCCGGTGCTGAACGGTTTGGCCATGGTCGAGGAAAAGTGCGGGAACCCCGCGCGAGCCGCGCGTCTTCTCGGCATCGCCTCTGCGGATGTGACGCGCGTCCGGATGCGATGGGAAGACGTAGAGGTCACCGGCGCGGAGGCTCGATTGCGTGCTGCCCTCGGGGACGACGTCTTCGACGCCGAGTATGCTGCGGGCCGCGCCGAGTCATGGGGAGGTGACGCCGGGAGGCTGGAGCTCGGCCGCCGGGAAGGGTCCTCCGGATCGGGTCGTCACCCGCGAACCGCAGGGTGATGCGGTCGTCCGGTCGCTCAGATGGGTCCGCCACCAATGACGGGCGCGCTCGGGGCCCCAGTCCTGCGCTTCCGGAAGGGCGGAGAGCTCGCTCGCGAGATGCCGCGCGGACGCCGGGCGATCGTCCGGATGCTTCGCCAGGCAACGGAGGATGATGCGATCGAGCTCCGGAGAGATCGGCAGCTCGGTGCGACTCGACGGCGGCTCCGGTGTCGAACGCACGTGGTGTGAGATCAGCGCCATGGCC
>JAGQHR010000357.1 GCA_020431745.1 Candidatus Eiseniibacteriota bacterium | reverse complement strand
GGAGGGGCCTTTCCCGACGGTTCGGTCTGGGATCAGTCCAGCCATGGGCCGACCGCTGACGGACGCACCAAGCCTGAAGTGATCGCCCGCGGTTCGGGGACCTACGCTGCGGCTTCGCCGGAAGATCACAACGGCGAAGGCTATCGCGAATTCGATGGCACCTCGGTCGCGACGCCCCTCGTGACCGGGGCTGCCGCGCTGCTCCTTCAGGCTCATCCGGGCTGGACTCCGATGATGGTGCGCGAGGCGCTCATGCTGACCGCGGACAGCGCGCAGATGCCGGACAACGATCGTGGTTGGGGGCGCATCGACGTCCTGGCGGCTCTCGCCTACGGACCCTCCGACGTCGGCGAGGCGACTCCGTCGATCCGGCCCCGGCTCGTCGTGTCGCCCAATCCGGCCACCGGCTCGGCGCTCGTCGACTTCCGGAACATCGGTGGCGGCCCCGCTCACCTGGAGCTCTACGCTCCTTCGGGCCGTCTGCTGCGCCGGCTCTCGCTGGCCTCCACCTCGGAGCCGTTCACCCTCGACCTCGGCAGCGGCGCCCATGGGTTGATCCCCGGGGTCTACCTGCTCCGCCTCCATTCCGCGGCGAGCGAGGCGAGCACGAAGCTGATCGTGCGGTAGCAGTGACGAGGTAGCGAAAAAAGCCGAAATCGGGTGGCGGGCCCTGGGGTCCGAATTCGTACTGCTGTTCGAAGCGGCCGGTGGGCGGTCGCGACAGCGGAACCGGATTCGAAGGAGAGACCCCATGTCGACCGTGATGAACGACAAGAAGATGCCCGAGCCGCGCAATGGCGTGGACACCCCGACCCTCCTGGCCACGATCAACGTCGTCGCCGGTCAGCCGGAGCTGGCGAAGTTCCGGTTCCGGGCCACCAACACCTGGCAGCAGGGCACGCACAGCCGGACCCGCATCGACGCGTTCAGCGGCGCGGGCGGTGACCATCAGCACCAGAGCGAGTTCGTCTACGGCGGGGATCACCCGGCCGTCCTGGTCGGCGGCGACAACGCGCCGACGCCGGTGGAGTTCCTCCTCCATGCCCTGGCCTCGTGCCTGACGGCGGGAATCGGGAACATCGCGGCGGTCCGTGGCGTGACGTTGCACGAGGTCGAGTCCACGATCGAGGGCGACCTCGACCTGCGCGGACTCCTCGGCCTCTCCGACGAGGTCCGCAACGGCTACCAGGCCATGCGCGTCGACTTCCGGATCAAGGGCGACGCTCCCGAGGAGAAGCTCGTCCAAATCGTCGAGCAGTCCCGCAAGCGCTCGGCCGTCTACGACGTCTTCACGAACGGAATCCCTGTCTCGATCACCGTCAACGGCAAGTGAAGCCCTGTGGAACGGCGGTCCGGCCGGTGGCGCCAAGTATCGGGCGACCGCCGGCACGGCGCCGCGGTCGATTCCCGGTCAAGGAGCGGAAGATGAAGCGCACGGACGTAGTCGTGATCGGCGGAGGACAGGCGGGCCTGGCGATGAGCCGGAGCCTGACCGATCGCGCCGTCGATCACGTCGTGCTGGAGCGCGGTCGCATCGGCGAACGGTGGAGGAGCGAGCGGTGGGATTCCCTGCGCATGCTCACGCCCCGTTGGCAGAGTCGGCTCCCCGGTTGGTCCTATCGGGGTCCGGATCCCGAAGGGTTCATGACCAAGGATGAGGTCGTCGCCTATCTCGAAGGGTACGGCCACTCGTTCTCGCCGCCGATCCGCACGGGCGTCAGCGTTCTGTGCGTGAAGCGAACCGACGACGGGTTCGCGGTCGAAACCGATGGCGGCGAATGGCGGGCACGGAACGTGGTCATCGCGACGGGGGCCTGTGGCAAGGCGCGGGTACCGTCCTCGGCCGCGGATCTCGACGCAGAGATCGGACAGGTCGTGCCGACGGCGTATCGAAATCCGTCGCAGCTCGCGGATGGTGGCGTTCTCGTGGTCGGGGCGTCGGCGACGGGCATCCAGCTCGCCGCCGAGATCCAGGCATCGGGCCGGCCCGTGACGCTCGCCGTCGGTCGGCACACGCGTCTTCCTCGCCGCTATCGGGGGCGGGACATCATGGCCTGGCTCGACGACATGGGCGTGCTCGACGAGACGGCCGACGATGTCCAGGACATCGAGCGTTCGCGGCGTCAACGCTCGCTTCAGCTCATCGGCAGTCAAGATCATCGATCGCTCGACCTGGCTCGTGTTCGCGATCTGGGAGTGCGGGTCGTGGGACGTTTCCAGGGAGCGGAGGGTAGCCGCGCCTACTTCTCCGATGATTTGCACGTCTCGGTGGCCGAGGCGGATCGGAAGCTGACGAGGCAGCTCGACCAGATCGATCGATTCGTCAGCGACATGGGTTGGGGCGGTCGATTCCCTAACGGGCAGCGTCCTTCGCCGATCGACCTGCCTCCGGCGGCAACGCGTCTCGACCTGACGGCGGAAGGCATCCGAACCGTGCTGTGGGCCACCGGCTACCGGCGCGAGTATCCCTGGCTCCGGATCCCGGTCCTCGATCCGAACGGCGAGCTTCAGCACGTGGGGGGCGTCACTCCCGTAGCGGGACTGTATGCGCTGGGACTGCCGTTTCAGCGGCGACGCAACTCGAGCTTTCTGGATGGTGTCGGATCCGACGCCATCGAGCTGGCCAACCGAATCTGGAAGCGGACGACCCGTCCGGTGCTGGTCGGCGTGTGAGTGTGGCCAGCCCCGACCGGCGATCGACGCGAAGTCCATCCGCCGCCTCGTCCGGCTCGTCTCGTCCCGTCCGTCTGGTCCCGTCCGGCTCGTCTCGTCCGTCTCGTCCCGTGCGTGTGGTCTCGTCCGTGTGGTCCGGTCCGTCTCGTCCGTCTCGTCCCGTCCCGTCCCGTCCGGAGTCTGTTTCGCCCGAACGAATCGAAAGCAGTCCGTTTCTTGCATGAGGAGACTAGTTCCATGCCTATCCGTCAGCAGAGCCGATACGACGCGGTGATCGTCGGGGCCCGTGCCGCGGGAGCGAGCACCGCGTTGCTTCTCGCCCAAGCCGGCCTCCGCGTGCTCGCGATCGACAAGTCCGCGTACGGAAGCGACACGACCTCGACCCACGCGTTGATGCGGCCGGCCGTCCTCCAGCTCCATCGCTGGGGAGTCCTCGATCGCATCGTCGAGGCCGGAACGCCCGCCATTCGGAAGACGACGTTCCACTACGGCCTCGATCGGGAAGGTGATCGCATCGAGGTGGACATCCGGCCCAAGGATGGTGTCGATGCGCTCTATGCTCCGCGTCGCACAGTGCTCGACACCGTGCTTGTCGACGCAGCCGTCGAGGCCGGAGCCGAGGTGATTCACGATGCGACAGTGCAGGAAGTCCTTCGGGATTCCGACGGGCGGGTCACCGGGGTTCGCTTCCGGGATGCTCTCGGGTTCGGCTACCGCGTCGATGCCGACCTCGTCATCGGTGCCGATGGCGTCCGCTCGCTCGTGGCGCGATCGGTCGGTGCCGAGGTCACGCGGACGACGAACCGCCCGGCGGCGTGCATCTATGGATACTGGCGTGGCCTCGAGCTCGATGGCACGCACTGGTACTACGCTCCGGACGCGGCGGCCGGCGTCATTCCCACGAACGACGGCCATGCCTGCGTTTTCGTCGCGATGCGACCCGAACGGTTCCTCCGTCACCGGTCGATCGGGCTCGATGCGCTCTATCACGAAGTCCTCCGCGATTCCGGCGTCGACCTGGCCCGAGACGCCAATGCCGGATGGGTCAGCAACGTCGACGCCGATCTGGCCGGTGGCGCCAATGCCGGGTGGGTCAGCAACGTCGACGCCGATCTGAGCGGTGGGGCCGGTGCCGGGTGGGTCAGCAACGTCGACGCCGATCTGAGCCGTGACGCCAATGCCGGGTGGGTCCGCAACGTCGACGCCGATCTGAGCGGTGGGGCCGGTGCCGGGTGGATCCGCAACGTCGACGCCGATCTGGCCGGTGGAGCCGGTGGCGGATCGGTCCGCAGAGTCGACGCCGATGCTCGTGTTCCGTCCGGTCGGTCCCTGAGCCCAGTGGCAGCTACCCTCGTCGGGAAGCTTCACCCCTTCGCCGGTGCGCCGGGGTTCCTTCGGCGGAGCTGGGGTGAAGGTTGGGCGCTCGTCGGCGATGCCGGGTTCTTCCGCGATCCGCTCACCGCGCACGGATTGACGGATGCCTTGCGTCACGCAGAGCTGCTGGCGCGAGCGATCCTGACGGGTGGCGATGCCGCGATGGCGACGTATCAGACCAGTCGGGATGCAGAAGCGATCGAGCTGATGGACCTATCGGACGAGATCGCGTCCTTCGATTGGGACCTGGAGCACGTCAAAGCCATGCACCACCAGCTGAGCAAGCTCATGGGTCGGGAGTACGGGGCGACCCGGGAACTGGACTCCGTCGCATCCCCCGCGGCCCTCCAAGCCGTTATCTGATCCGCCCGGCGCTGCCCCTCCGAAAACCCTCCCGGGGCGGGACTGGATTCGGAAGTGGGGTGCGACTCGATCGAATGACGGACCCGGTTCGGTGCCGGTGTTCCGGGATTACTCCCGGGGCGGGACTAGATTCGGAAGGGCGGGGCGACTCGATCGGGTGGCGGGCCCGG
>JAGQHR010000356.1 GCA_020431745.1 Candidatus Eiseniibacteriota bacterium | reverse complement strand
CATCTCGGGCATCTGGCAGTCCATGAAGATGACGTCGTAGGTGTGCTGGGCCGCCATCTCGACGGCCTCCCGTCCGTTGTCGGCGAGGTCGACGGAGCAATGGGACTGCTCCAGCATCCGGCGGGCAAGTTTCTGGTTGATGACGTTGTCTTCGGCCAGGAGCACGCGCAGCTCTCTTCGCGCCGGGAGCGCGGGTACAGCCAAGCCGGGTCTTTCGGCCGCAGCATCCGCGATCGCGTTCGCCTGGTCCGTTCCGAGAAGTCCCTCGAGCTGGCTCGGCCGGGTGAACGGCTTGGCGATCGTGCGTCGGATGCCGGCCTGCTGGAAGTCTGCGGATTGGAAGTGGCTGTGTCGTGCGGCGAGAAGCGTCAGGCAGCCATTCTCGGCAAACCCCTGGTCCCGCAGCGACTGGAGGGCGCCGAGTCCGGACCTCTTTCCGAGCGCGGCGTCGATGATCAGAACGTCGAAGGGCGGTCGAGCCTGGGGGCTCGCCAGGATCGCGCGCGCGTCCGGGAGCGAAGCCGCGGTCGTGACCTCGAATCCGCGTCGGTTCAGCTCCAGCCGCAGCGACTGCACGATGGGGCCGACGGGCGAGGCGACCAGCACGCGCTTCCCGGCTCCTTCATCGGATCGGGGCGTCGGGTTGCCCGTGGGCACGCGCAGAGTGAACCAGAACGTCGTGCCGACTCCGAGATCGCTCTCGAAGCCGATCTCGCCTCCCATTGCCTCGACGAGCCGTTTGCTGATCGCCAATCCCAGTCCGGTGCCGCCGAAGCGGCGGGCCGGTGACGAGTCGACCTGCGAGAACTTCTGGAACACGTGCGCCCGCTTTTCCAAGGGAATGCCGACGCCGCGATCGATGATCTGGAACCGGATCTGCCCCTCCGCCGGAGCATCGATCTGCACGGTGATGGGGGCGTCCTCCGAGAACTTCACCGCGTTTCCGATCAGATTGGTCAGGACCTGGCGCAGCCGGTGGACGTCTCCGGTGATCATCTCGGGGACGCCGTCCTCCCAGATCAGGGCCAGCTCGACGCCCTGCTCGTACGCCTGAGGAGCGAGGAGCTCGACGGCCTCAGCCACAACCGGTCGCAGCTGGAACGGTTTCTCCTCCAACTCGAACTTGCCCGCCTCCAGCTTCGAGAAATCGAGGATGTCGTTGATGATGTGGAGGAGTGTGATCCCGCTCGTGCGTGCTGTCGCGATGGATTCTTCCTGCTCCGGATCGAGTCGGCTCTCCAACACCAGATCGAGGTAGCCGAGGATTCCGTTGAGCGGAGTACGAATCTCGTGGCTCATGGTGGCGAGGAACTCGCCTTTGGCACGGCTCGCTTCTTCTGCGGCGTCTCGGGCGCGGGCCAGCTCGACTTCGTTCTCCTTGATCGCGGTGATGTCGAGGTAGGTCCCGAGCACCCCGAAGACGGTGTCGTGTGCGTCTCGCAGAGGCATCTTGGATGTCGAGAGCCAGCGTTGCTCTCCATCGTCCGTCAGAATCGGCTCGACGATGTTCATCTCCGGCCGGCCGGTCGACGCTACCCTTCGATCGCATTCCCGGAAGAACTCGGCCTGCTCCCGCGTCCAGGGCATTTCGAAGTCGTCGAGCCCGACCGGATTGCAGCCGCTGTCGATCCGAAAGGCGAGATTCGCGCCCAGGTACCGACCGTCGAGGTCCTTCCAGAAGACCCGCTGGGGAAGCGCATCCACGATCTGCTGGAGAAGGCCGTGCGAACGCGCCTGCTCCTCCTCCGCCTGCCGTTGCCGGGAGTTGTCGAGATAGATGCCCCAAATGCTGGTAGGAACTCCCGACGCGTCCCGGCGCGAGACGGCGCCTGAGGCGAGAATCGAGGACCAGATGCCTGCTTCTCTCTGGAGACGATACTCCGCGAAGAAGTAGGGGGCGCCGGCGAGGTGCTCATCGAGGGCGCGCTTGACCCGGGGTTGGTCCTCCGGGTGGATGCGATCGTGCCAGATCGTGCCGGTCGAGCGAATCTGATTCAACTTGCCGGTACTGGCGTCGACTTCGTCGAAGCGCAGCTCGTCGGTCTGGAAGTCCCACTCCCAAGTGCAGAGTCGGACCGCGGCGATGATTCCCTCGATGCGGGTGCGATCGTGCTCGTGCACCCGCTCGGAGCTCTGGGCGGTCCTTTCGGCTGAGGTCGCTCGCACCATGAGGTGCAGCTGGTCGATCACGGGTTCGAGCGACCGCAAGTCGTCAGGTTGGAACGGCTCCGACCGGCGCGTGAGGCAGATCGCACCCGAGATCCCGTCTGGACTCGAGAGCGGGTAGACGGCCAACTCTCGGCAATCCCCCAGGCAGCGGGCGATCGGCGCGACGGCAGCGGCATGCGTATGGTTCGTGATCCAGGGAGCCCGCACTTGGTCCCCCAGCGTCAGACTGTGCCGGAGAGCGCTCGGATCGAGGCCGCGGAGGGATCCTGCGCCCTGCTCCCCGGAGTCGATCATTCCGGGTTGGTCCAGCATTTCCGGGACGGTCGTGACGGCCAGCCGATCGGATCGTTCGTCGGTCGGGTCGAGGCGGATCAGCGCGGCGAAATCACAGACTGCGCCGGTTCGGCACCAGTCGAGAAGTGGAAGCGCGGCATCATCGAGCTCGGAACCGCCGAGGAACTGTGCCTGGGCGGCCTGGATCGCGCGCAGCGCGGACTTGGAGGCTTCGTCGCCGAGGCTTCGCAGGGTGCCGGGGGGCGTGAGTCTCGACTCACTGCGGCCCGAACTGTTCTTGGGGGCATCCTCGACCAAACCGGAACGGGCTCCAGGTGGTTGCCTCAGCGTACGTTGAATCAGTTAGGAATCGGTGTCCGGACGGGGGTTCTTTAGCCCGTCGACCGCCGGGCACTCGCCGGGCGGTCGACGTCTGGATGGCGACGCGGCAGTTCTTGCCGCGTCCTTCGGAGTTTTCTGCGGTTCAGTGCGCCTGTGCCCAGGCGGGGCGTCGTGCGACCTTGCCCCCGTCACGCGCCGTCTCCCCGAACGTGCGATAGCTGTGTCCGGTGATCAGACCGAGCAGGAACCAGGCGAGGGCCACGACACCGCTGAGGAAGACGACGTCGCCGACGAGCCGCATCCATCGCAGCGTCTGGAGGGCGGGCTGCTGGAGGAACTCCGCACTCCGGGCGAACCAGAGCCCGTGCTCGACGCTGGCCCAGGTCTGAGCCAGCCCGATCGGCAGCAGGCTCAGGACGACCATGAGCGCGAGGCCGATGTTCATCGCCCAAAAGGCATAGGCGAGCGCGCCCTCCTTCCAGACCCGCGCGCCGCCGAGCAGCCGCGCGACCGTCAGTGTGAGTCCCAACGCGAGCAGTCCGTAGACGCCGAAGAGAGCGGTGTGGCCGTGGACCGGCGTCGTGTTGAGTCCCTGCATGTAGTAGAGGGCGAGCGGCGGATTGATGAGGAATCCGAAGAGCCCCGCGCCGACGAGGTTCCAGAACGCGACCCCGAGGAAGAACCGCAGCGGCCAGCGGTACCGCCCCATCCAAGGCGAGAGTCGTTGCATGCGGTAGGTCTGGAAGGCCTCCATGCCGATGAGCACGAGCGGGACCACCTCGAGCGCGCTGAAGGTCGCCCCGATCGCCATGATCGGCGTGGGGGTGCCGCTGAAGTAGAGGTGGTGGAACGTTCCGGGGATTCCGCCGATCAGGAAGATCGCGCTGGAAGCGAGCACCGCGCCTCCGGCGTGCTTCGGATCCACCAACCCCATCCGCGCAAAGACGAAGGCGAGCGCTGCCGTGGCGAAGACCTCGAAGAAGCCCTCGACCCAGAGATGGACGACCCACCAGCGCCAATACTCCATCACCGAGAGGTGGGTGCGGGCGCTGAAGAGGAACCCCGACGCGTACATGAGACCGATCGCCGCGCTGGCGCCGGTGAACATGAAGACCAGCGTGCGATGGTCGTCGCGCCGCCGGAGTGCGGGCCAGAGTCCGCGGAGCATCAATCCGAGCCAGAGCACGAGTCCCACGAAGAGGGCGATCTGCCACGCGCGACCGAGGTCCACGTATTCGTATCCCTGATGGCCGAACCAGAAGCCTTGGGTGAGCCCGAGGCGCTGGTGGATCGAGAGGTACTCGCCGGCCAGCGAACCCCCCACCACGACGAGGAGCGCACCGAAGAGCACGTTGACCCCCAGCCGTTGGAAACGGGGTTCCCGCCCGCCGACGAGTGGAGCGAGGAAGAGTCCGGCGGCCAGGAACGCCGTGGCGATCCAGAATACCGCGGTCTGCAGGTGCCAGGTGCGGGTGAGGGCGTAGGGGAGCCACTTCGCGATGGGAATCCCGAAGAACGCCTGACCCTCCACCGTGTAGTGCGCGGTCAGCGCTCCCAGCAGGACCTGCACGACGAAGAGCGCGATCACCACGCCCAGATACTTGCCGACGGCACGCATCGACGGCGTGAGCTCGAGTCCGAGCAGCGGGTCTCCCTGCGGGGCGACCGTGCGATCCTCGCTCTCGCGATGGAACGCACGCCACCAGACGACGGCACCGATTCCCGCGAGGAGCAGCACTACGCTCGCGAAGCTCCACAGCATGTTCGCTCCGGTCGGGCGATTGTCGACGAGCGGCTCGTGCGGCCAGTTGTT
>JAGQHR010000355.1 GCA_020431745.1 Candidatus Eiseniibacteriota bacterium | reverse complement strand
TCGCGACCCGTTCGCCCCATCGTTGGCTGCACCTTTGGGCAGAGGCTCTGCTGCACTGCGCATGGCCCAGCTCCTTGTCGCGAGAGGGCTTGTCAGATGATTCAGCGTCTGCTAGCGTCCACCCTGGATCGGGACCGGTAACAGTCTGATCCCGATTCAGCGGCTTTGGGTGGCGCTATCGTCTAGGGGTTAGGACGGGTGGTTCTCAGCCATCAAACCGGGGTTCGATTCCCCGTAGCGCTACCAAATCTTCCGAACACCGGGGAGTTCGGGTCCGCGTAACGGCAGATCCGCTCTCCCTTTTTTTGTTGCTCCGCGTTTCCGCGGCTGAGGTTGCCCATGGCCGATGAGCCCAAGGACAAGTTCGGACGACCCCTGCGGACAGCCAAGAGCCGAGTGCGTACGTCGGCCTTCAAGCAGGTCATCTCGCGCTTCTGGTACCTCTTGATCCCGCTGTTCGGGGTAGTCTGCTCCAAGGATGCCTACGTTCGCCCGCATCTGGTGTCGGACGAGAACGTCATCAACATCGGGCGGGTGCAAACCGACGAGGTCCGGGACAGCCTCCTTGCGATCGAGAACAAGATCGACGGGGAGACGGCGACCGTGGAAGCGGAGATCGACTCGACCTGGTCCCGTCAGGTCGCACTCTATCGGTCGGTGCTCGACAGCCTCCTCGACGTGCGTCACGAGTACGACGCGGCGGTCCCGATCGCGGAAGCGCAGGTCGACTCCCTGAAGGCGGTGCTTTCCGAGGTCCAGGGACACCTGCAGGCGGCGTCCTCCGAGCTCTCCCAGAACCAGCTGACGATCGATGATCTCAAGGAGACGCGACGGTCGCTCCAGGATTCCGTCGAGGTGGTCGCCGACGCGATCGTGGATCTCGCGGACGTCTACGACCGCCTGGCCAATCCGGACAAGTATCGCAAGAACACGGCTCTCATTCCGGGCCCCGGCAATTACCCCAACCGGGACGCGATTCCGCCCCGCTGAGGAGGACCTGCTATGGCGACCCCGGAACGCGGCAAGTACAATCTCGGTTTCCTCCTCATCATCCTCGATGTGGTGATGTTGATCCTGCTCTTCGCCGGTGCGGCCTATTACCACTACAACACGCGTGGTGTCGTCACTATCGCCGAGTCCGAGGAGAAGCGGCAGCAGACGCTGGCCGAGTACCAGGAGGAGGTCGCGCGCTACAAGCAGAAGATCGTCGACGCGGAGCAGAAGCGTTCGGAAACGATCCTCGACCGCAATGCGCTCATCGAGCAGGCGAAGCAGATCGACGAGCGGATCAAGATCGAGCACCAGCAGATCCAGGACTACAAGAAGCGGGACGCAGAGCTCACCGACCAGTTCGTGGATCTGCGGCGCGAGATCGACCGGACCGACGATCAGCGGCGCAGCAAGCAGGCGGAGATCCTCGAGCGGCGGGAGGAGATCCGCGGGCTCGAGGAGACGGTCGCGGGATTGCGCTCCGAGATCGCCGATTCGCTGTCCCGACGTGACGGGATCGAGAATGACATCGCCGCCCTGCGTCGCGAGCGCCAGCGCGATCCGGTCAGCGTCTTCCCTCCGAACGCGGCTGTCGCCTCGGTCGTCGAGATGGAAGGCTCCGATCAGGTCTTCGCCGTGTCGCTGAGCGGCGTCCTCAAGCAGTTCGGCGAGGTCAACGTGGGGCTCACGGGGAACCTCGGGCTCGCGCGCGAGAGCGAGAGCTCCGTCAAGGAGGGGGGCGTGTTCGCGAACATCCCCCTGGCGTTCCGCCGCGCCTCCGTCGATCTGGAGACGGGCCTCGCATCACTGCGCGGTCCCAGCGGGAACGACGATCTGGCCGGGTTCGCGGGCGCGACGCTGCGTTACGCACCGCTCCGCAAGGAGCGGCTCTTCCTGCTCGCGGGCACCAAGTACCGGCAGGACGACGTTTCCATCCGCCTGGGCCTGGGATTCGGACGACGCTGATCCACGTCCGGTGCTAGCGGGAACGGCCGCTCCCGCCCGAAGCCGCCGGTAGCCATCCGCCGGATGCAAGACGCATCAGCGCGCAACCTCAACGCGCGAGATCGGCCCGCTCGTCCGGGATCCGATCGGTGCGGACTCCGTACAGCACGATTCCACCAGCGATGAAGAAGGCTGTGACTGCGAGGATGGCCCAGCGCAGGCTTCCGGTCGCCCACAGGAGCCCTCCGTAGAGCAGGGGGCCGAAGATCGAAGCGACGCGGGTCATGATCGAGAAGAATCCGAAGAACTCGGACTCGCGACGCGGCGGAATCCACGAGGCGATCATCGACCGTGAGCAGCTCTGGATCCCGCCCAGGAACAGCCCGGCGATTCCTCCCAGGATCCAGTATTCCCGGAGGGCGTTTCCGAAGATTCCGACGCCGGCGGCCCAGCTCGTCAGAATGGCCCACGCAACGACCGCGGTGATCAGCGTTTCGCGGTGTCCGATCCGATCGGCCAGCCAACCCAGGGCGATCGACCCCACGAAAGCGGTGCCCTGGATGAGCAGGAAATAGAGGACGAGCTGCCCCGGCTCCATTCCCAGCTCCGCGCTCCCGAAGATCGACGCCATCGTGACCACCGTTTGAACGCCGTCGTTGTACAGGAGATAGGCCACGAAGAACCGGCGGAGGTTGGCTTGCCTCACGAGGTGACCGAAGGTTCGGCGCACTTGCGCGAGCGATTCCCGGGTCTCCCGAATCAGCGAATCCGCGGTGCCCGCGCCCGCTTGGCGCCCTTCGTAACGGAAGATCCAAAGGGTCGGTAGGGTGAAAACGAACCACCAGACCGCGACGGAGGCGAAGCAGTCCTGAATGCGCAGCGACCCCGCGGGGAACCCCAACCAAGCGGGCTTCTGCAGCATGAGGAGATTGACTACGAGCAGGAGCGCTCCGCCGAGATAGCCGATGCCCCAGGCGATTCCGGAGACCCGCCCGAGCTGGGCCGGTGGGGCCACCTCCGGGAGGAGCGCGTTGTAGAAGATCGCTGTCGCGGAGAAGGCGAAGTACGCGAGGGCGAAGATCGCCCCGCCCCAGAGCCAGTCGCCGCGTTCCGGGAAGTAGAGCAGCGCAGTGCAGATCACGCCGGGGATCCAGAATCCGGCCAGCCACCGGATCCGTCGGCCCCTCCGGTCGGCCAGGACCCCGAGGAAGGGAGCGGCCGCGACCACCACGATCATGCAGGCGGAGACCCAGGCGGACCAGAGCGTCGCGCCCGGCACCGGATGACCCCAGAGCCGGACGTCGGCCGCGATCTCGCGCGCGTAGTACTGGTTGTAGAGGACGGCCAGGATCGTGGTCGCGAAGGCCGAGTTCGCGAAGTCGTACATGCTGTAGCCGAAGAGCCGTGCCCGGAAGCCGGGAATCGCGGATCGGGGCTCCGGCGACCGCGAGGAGGGGGGGGCGAGGCTCATGGCGGCCAAGGTACGGGGCTCCGGTCGCCGGTGCACTCAAAATCGGGACTCCGGGACCGGTGAAAACGTGCCCGAGTATCGCGGCGGATTTCCGACGAAGCGGCCGCCGGATTGGGGCAGAAATAGGAATATGATCATCATGTCGTAAACTTGTTAGGTTTTTCCCCTATCATCGGTCCAAGTTTGACCAGCTGGCGGCCCCAGGCTATGATTTGTCGGCATCGTTGCGGGCCTCCACGGCCAAAATCTGGAGCCTCGCGACGTCCGATCCTGGAGCGGGGGTACCCAAAACAGTTCGAGAGGAGACAACACCTGATGAATGCAAGGGTAAGGACGCACCTGCTGGTCGCAGGGCTGACAGTGGTCTGTAGCCCGGCTGCGTTTGCGCAGATCGTGATCAACGAGGTGGTCTACGACAACGCCGGAAGCGACACGCACTGCTGGCTCGAGCTCAAGGGCCCGGGCGGCATGTCGCTCGACGGACTCGAAGTCGTCGGCGTGAACGGAAACGGCGGTGTCGAGTACCAGGCGATCTCGCTCGCCGGTCAGACGATTCCCGCAGACGGCTACTTCGTCATCTCGCAGGACGGCACCACGCCCAACAGCGATATGACCGACAGCAACGTCAACTATCAGAACGGCCCGGACAACATCGTCCTGCGTGACGCGACGAGCCTCGAGGTTCTCGACGCGCTGGGCTACGGCAACTTCGGTGCGACCGACATCTTCGTCGGTGAAGGTAGCCCGGCCCCGGGGCAGACCAACGACATCTCGTTGGCGCGTTGCCCCGACGGTGAGGATACCAACGACAACTCCGTCGACTTCGTGCTCGATGCGGACCCGACCCCGGGCACCGCGAACGACGCGCAGTGCGGCGGCCCTGGCGATCCGACGGCGGTCTCGCTCTGCGAGGTCGCGGCGAACGATGCCGACGGCGTGCCGGTCCTTCTCAACGAGTACGTCATCTGCACCGGGGTGGTGATCAGCCCGAGCGGGATCTTCAGTACCTCCACCAATGACATCAAGATCACGGACGGGGAGTGCTGCATCACCGTATTCGGAGGCGATCTCATGCCGATCGCCCTCGGGGACGAGGTCGAGGTCATCGGAACGGTTTCGCAGTTCAACGGACTGACCGAGATCTCCAACCCTCTCCTCGAGATCAACATCATCTCCACCGGCAACCCGATCCCG
>JAGQHR010000354.1 GCA_020431745.1 Candidatus Eiseniibacteriota bacterium | reverse complement strand
CTGATCCACATAGCTCAGCAGATCGTCCTTCGTCACCCGGCCGCCGCGGCCGGATCCGGAGAGCGACTGCAGCTCGGACAGACTCACGCCTTCCTCCCGCGCGATCGAACGCACGAGCGGCGAATAGAACCGATCACCGTCCTGCCGGGGAATCCCGCCGCCACCCGTTCCCCCGTTCGAGGGGGCGTGGGAGGCTGCGGTGCCGCCGGTTGCCCGCGCCGACGGGGCGGGAGCGGTCGACCGCGTGCTCGACGGTGCGGCTGCCGGGGTCGCTCTCGCCGCCGTCTCGGTCTTCACCTCCGGGGCGGACGATCCCGCTTTCGACCCGGAACCCGACGCCGCCGGTTCGGACTTCGGCTTCTCGTCCCCGGCTCCCGCCTTCGCCTCGGTATCGAGAATCGCGATGACCTGGCCGACCGGGATGACGTCCCCCTCGCCGGCCTTCAGCTCGACGATGGTGCCCGCCACCGGAGACGGGATCTCCGAGTCGACCTTGTCGGTCGAGATCTCGAGGACGTTTTCGTCCTTCTCCACATGATCTCCGACCTTCTTCAGCCACTTGAGGACCGTGCCCTCGGCGATGCTCTCCCCCATCTGGGGCATGACCATGTCGACCTTCATCGTTCCTTGCCTCACCTTCCCGGCCGATTCTCCCGAATCGGCCTGCGCTGCCCCCCGGGGGCTCCACGCTTTGAGATTTCCTGCAGGCTGACACCCGCAGCTGTCGACACGCAACCGCTCCGCGCGCTTCCCGGCAGCGGAGCGGAAGGTCTCAATACTCCGCCAGCTCCCGCAAGGCCTGCTGCACGTGCCGGTCCTGCGGAAGCACCTCGGCTTCCAGGAACCAGTTGTAGGGAATCGGACTGTCGGCACCGCCCAAACGCCGGACGGGCGCATCGAGGTGCTCGAAGGCTTCGCTCGCGATCCGGGCCGCGACTTCCCCGCCGAAGCCCCCGAAGAGGACGTCCTCATGAGCCACCAGCGCCTTGCCGGTCTTGCGCACGCTCGCGACGATGGTCTCCATGTCCAGCGGCACCATCGTCCGCAGGTCGATGACCTCGACGGAAACGTCGTGCTCACGCCGCATCCACTCCGCACCGTCGAGGCACTTCTTCACCAGGGCCCCCCAGGCGACGACGGTCAGGTCGGAACCCTCGCGGACGACCCGCGCTTTGCCCCACGGAAGCAGGTAGTCCGCGCCCGGCTCGGGCGACGACGCATAGGCCTGGCGGTAGAGACCCTTGTGCTCCAGGAAAAGATAGGGATCCTCCCCCCGGATCGCGGCCTTCAGCAGCCCCTTGGCATCGGCTGCGTTGGACGGATACGCCACGTAGAGACCGGGGAAGTGGGCGAAGGTCGCCTCGATGTTCTGGCTGTGGTAGAGCGCTCCATGGATGTACCCGCCCACGGGAATCCGCACGACCACGGGACAGGTCCAGTTACCCGCCGAGCGATAACGCATGAGGGCGAGCTCGTTGCGGATCTGCATCATCGCGGTCCAGACGTAGTCGCCGAACTGGATCTCCACGACCGGACGCAGACCGGCCACCGCCATTCCGATCGCCGTGCCGATGATGGAGGATTCGGCGAGCGGCGTGTTGAAGCACCGCGCCTCGCCATGCTTCCCGGTGAGCCCGCGCGTGGCCGTGAAGACCCCGCCCTTGTTGTCCTGCACGTCCTCGCCGAAGACGAGGATCCTCTCATCGCGAGACATCTCCTCGTCGAGCGCGTGGTTGATGGCGTCGACCAGGACCACCGACGGTGCGATGGCCTCTCCGGGCTCTTCCCGCGCACCCTCCGGTGACCGGTAGGTGCGATGCGCGTAGACGTGGTCGAGGGCGGCCGCGGGATCGGGATAGTCCGCTTCCGCGGCTTCGTCCGCGTCGTCGTCGATCTCGCGCTTGACCTCGGCGTGGAGCGCCTGGATCTCCTCGGACGTGTAGAGACCCATCTCCACCAGCTGCTCTTCGAGGAAGGGAATCGGGTCGCGCTTCCGGTCGGCCGCGAGCTCTTCCTCGGAGCGGTACTTCGCCTGGTTGTCGGAGGAAGAGTGGGGCAGCAGGCGGACCACGTCGGCCGCGATCAGGGTCGGTCCGCCCCCGGACCGGGCGCGCGCCACCGCATCCTTGGCAACCTCGTAGGAGGCGAACAGATCGCAGCCGTCGACCTCGACGCGCGTGAGCCCCTCGTAGCCCGCCGTCATCTTGTAAACCGAGCCGCCGGCGGTCTGCTGCGAGACCGGCACCGAGATCGCGTAGTTGTTGTCCTCGACGAGAAAGATGACGGGCGCCTGGGCCCGCGCCGCCCAGTTGAGGGCTTCATGGAAATCCCCCTGGCTGGTGGTGCCTTCCCCACAGGAGACCATGACCACCTCGTCCCGGCCCTCGTGTTGGAGCGCGAGCGCGGTGCCGACGGCCTGGAGGAATTGCGTCCCGGTCGGGCTGGACTGCGAGACGATCCGCAGCTCCCGGTGTCCGTAGTGCGCCGGCATCTGCCGTCCGCCCGAGTTGGGGTCCTCCTCCTTGGAGAGGAAGCAGAGCATCGCCTCGAGAGTCGACATCCCGTATTGGACGCAGAAGGCGAGCCCCCGGTAGTAGGGATAGGCCCAGTCGTGACCGGCGCGCATGTTCGCGGCCAGCGCGATCTGCACGGCCTCGTGCCCGGAGGCGCCGATATGGAAGAAGCTCTTCCCCTGCTTGAGGAGGATGAGCATCTTCTCGTCGAGTCGGCGGGTCCGCAGCATGTTGCGGTACATCTCGCGCAGGGCGTCTTCGGGGATCCCGATACCCGGACGAGCGGACTTCCCGCGCCCCTTCTGCGAACGAGTCGCCGGCTTGGTGTTCACTGGCATGGCACTCCCATCGTCTTGGCGAAGGCAGCTCCCTCGCACGCCTGTCCGTGCGCCAAAGCCGACTCCAGATCTTCCCATGTCTTTCGAATCGGGCTCCGTCCGAATCCCTTCGTCGAATGCCGCACGATCATGTCCTCGATATCCAAGCGCGGTGGACTGCTTCCGCGCAGCGCGCCGACCGAAGTCACCGGACGCCCGCGCAGCCCGCACGGAACGATCCACGAAAACGGCGTCAGATCCAGATCGAGGTTGAACGCGAATCCGTGCGTGCTCACCCAATGGCTCAGATGGAGTCCGATCGCGGCGACTTTCGCGTCGTCGACCCAGACCCCGGTCGCACCCTCCGACCGTTGGGCCGCCAACCCAAGCTCCGCCAGAGTATCGATGATCCCCTGCTCCATCGTGCGCAGGAACCGATGAACGTCCTGGTGCCAGCAGCGCAGGTCGAAGATCCAATACCCCACGAGCTGACCCGGACCGTGATAGGTGACGTCCCCGCCCCGGTCGACCGCGATCAGCTCCGTGTTCCTCCGCGCGAGCTCGTCGCTGGAAACGAGCACGTGCTCACGGCGCGCGTTGCGGCCGAGCGTGATGACGGGATCGTGCTCCAGCAGAAGCAGGACATCGGGAATCTCGCCTTGCCAACGGGCACGCCAGAGCTGCCGCTGCCACTCCCACATCCGGCGATAGGGCTGCGGCTCCGCGAACGAGACGACCCAGAGCGGCTGATCCGCTTCAGAGCGAGAGGCACTGGTCGTAGGCCAATCCCGTGGCATCGGCTACCGCCTCGGCAAGGGTTGGATGCGCGTGCATCGTGTCGAGGATCTCCTGATACGTGGCCTCCAGACTGAGCCCGAGCCCCAGCTCCGCGATCATCTCCGTCGCTTCGGAGCCGATGATGTGCGCCCCGACCAGGCCACCGTACTTCGCGTCGAAGATGAGCTTGACGAAGCCTTCGGTCTCCCCGATCGCGAGGCTCTTGCCGTTGACGCGGAAGGGGAACTTCCCGATCTTCAGATCCAGGCCCTGGTCACGCGCGGCTTTTTCCGTGAGCCCGATCGACGCGACCTGCGGCTGACAGTAAGTGCACCCCGGGACCTTCCCATAGTCGATCGGCGGATGCTCGTGTCCGGCGATCCGGCTCACGCAGACCACCCCCTCGTGCGACGCGACGTGCGCCAGCCAGGGCGGACCGATGACGTCCCCGATGGCGTAGAGGCCCGGAACGTTCGTCTGATAGGTCGACTTGTCGACCTTGATGTGTCCCCGCTCGGTCTCGACTCCCAGCGATTCCAGTCCGAGGTCTTCGATGTTTCCCTGGACGCCGATCGCCACCAGCGCGACCTCCGCTTCCACCGTCTGCTCGCCCTTGGGCGTCTCGATGACCGCCGTGATTCCCTGACTGCTCTTCTGCAGCGACTTGACCTTCGAGGAGAGCATGAGGTTCATCTTCCGCTTCTTGAAGACGCGCCCCAGCTCCTGCGAGACCTCGTGATCCTCTACCGGGAGCAGACGGTCGAGCATCTCGACGATCGTCACCTGCGCCCCGAACGCGTGATACATGTAGGCGAACTCGACGCCGATGGCGCCCGCCCCCACGATGAGCATCGACTTGGGAACCTCGGGGAGGACCATCGCTTCCTTCGACGTCAAGACACGTTCGCCGTCGAACTCGATCCCGGGAAGCTGGCGCGGTCTCGCGCCGGTCGCGAGGATGATGTGGTCCGCCTGGATCGTCCGCTTCCCGCCTTCGGAAAGCACG
>JAGQHR010000353.1 GCA_020431745.1 Candidatus Eiseniibacteriota bacterium | reverse complement strand
TCCATCCTCCGAGAGAGTTGGTCCGCGAAAAGACGACCCAGATCGCGCCGAAAGCGGTCGCCATGTTGAGGCCGGCCTCGAAGAGCTGGATCACGAAGTTGGCGCGATACTGGGCTTCCCCCAGAAGCCCGATCCGGAGATACACCCCGAGCAGACGAAGCGCGTTCATGAGCCGACCGCCGTGAAACGTCGGGCGGCTCGGCGCCAGACGAGCGCGATCGTCGTTCCCATGAGCGCGAGCCAACCGAGCTGCAGAAGCGCGCCGCGCCAGGCTTGATCGGGAGTGAGTCGACCGAGGGCGATCTCCACCGGAAAGCCGATCGCGTAGTAGAAGGGGAGATGCCGGGCGACATCCGAGATCCAGAGGGGGAGAAGCGCGATGGGGGCGACGCGTCCGGAGAGGAACATCTGGAGCGAGAAATAGATCTGGTTCATCGCCGTGACTCGCGTCGTCCAGAACGCGGCCATCGCGAGCGTCCACTCGAGGAAGAACCGGAGCAGGAATCCACAGAAGAGCACGGGCACGAACAGCGCGAGTGACCAGGCCGAGAGCTCGAAATGCGGGCGGAATCCGAGGCAGAGCACCACGAATGCCGGGAGGATCACGGCGAGCTGTACCGCCTTGAAGGCCAGGTTTTCCGCGATGTCCGCGTGGATCGGATGGATCGGTCGGAGCAGCGCGAAGGAGAAGCTGCCGTATTGGATGCGGTATTGGAACTCGTGCATGATCCAGGTGAAGGTCATGTGGTTCACGAGCAGGAGAGCCGTGTAGTAGGCCGCGAACTCGGCGGTCGAGTATCCGCCGACGGTGCCTCCCTGGGACCGCGCCACCGTCGACCAGACGGTGAGATAGACGAGGGGCTCCAGGATCGACCCGATCATCCAGATCGCACCGGATGCCCGGTACTGGATGCTCGCGAGCAGCGAGATCCGGAGGAAGGCGGGGTACGCCGAGAGCCAGGACCTCACGCGAGTCGTCCCGTGAACACCTGGTCGATGACCTCGTCGATCGGCGGATCCGCCACCGTGAGATCGTGAACCTTGAGCTCGCGAAGGAGACGTCCGGTGATCTCGGCGGTTTCCTGTTTGGGAATCCGGAGCGTCACGCGGGAACCGTCGACCGAGACGACTTCCCCGAATCGGGAAAGATCACCGCTCCCGTCCTCCAGCTCCAGGACGATCGTCTTCAGCGCGGAGAACTTCTTCACGAGCTCTCCGAGCTTGCCGTCGAAGAGGATCTCGCCGTGGTGGATCACGACGACCCGCGGACAGAGGGCTTCCACGTCTGCCATGTAGTGCGAGGTGAGGAGCACGGCGGCCCCGGTCTGCCGGTTGTACTGTGCGACGAAGCTGCGCAGGCGGCGCTGCATCGAGACATCGAGTCCCAGGGTCGGTTCGTCGAGGAAGAGAATTCGGGGATGGTGGAGGAGCGCCGCGGCGACCTCGCACTTCATCCGCTCGCCGAGCGAGAGATTCCGCACCGGCTTGGTCAGCAGCTGGGACAGGTCGAGCAGCTCGGTCAGCTCTTCGACCCGCGTCTGGTATTCCGCGCGGGAGAGTCGGTAGATGACGCGGTTGCGGTCGAAGGAGTCGATCACGGGGATGTCCCAGATCAACTGGTTGCGCTGTCCCATCACGAGTGTGATTTGGCGCAGGAGCTCGTTCTCGCGTCGCCACGGCTGGTGGCCGAGCACGCGCGCCTCTCCCGCGGTCGGATGGAGAAGGCCGGAGAGCATCTTGAGGGTGGTGGTCTTGCCGGCGCCGTTGGGACCGAGGAAACCGACGATCTCCCCTGGATCGATGCGCAGGCTGACGTCCTTGACCGCGTCCACCTGACGGGTCTTGCGTTTCACGATGCTGATCAAGCCGGCGCGGACGCCCGCTTCGCGCACCGGGACCACGTAGCTCTTGGACAGTCGCTCCAGCTCGATGACGGGGGACACGGTTCGCCTCGGGGTTGTTCGTTGCATCACGCTCCGGGAGGTTGCCGAGCCTAACCCGAGTCCGCTCCAAAAGAAACGCGCGACTGTTCGAGCGTGCGTGGCGCTTTCGTGGTTGTCGATCGTACAAAGACCGGACCCTCTCTTGCGCGAATCCCCGGGAACGGGGCGGCGGAAGCGAACCTCGGTGGTTGCGTCCGGGACCCCGCATCCCGCTGCCGCACAGAGAGCTGCCGCCCACGCGTCCCTCGGTGGCACGCGGCTTGCCCGGCAGGGACCCAGACACACGGTTCCCGTAAGGACGCATGTCCGAGGAGGATTTCATGAAGACGACGACTTTGACGCGAGCTTTCATCGGTGCGCGTTGGTTCCTTCCGCTGGCCATGATCGCCGCCGGTTGTACGCAAGCTCCCGAGCGTTCGGACGGGGTGGCCCAGCAGCAGGGTGGCACCGTCTACGAAAACCGCGGCAACGACGGTGACGGCACAGTGGTGGTCCCGTCCGGAGTGGAGATCGTGACGCGACTGAACCAGCAGATCTCTACCGAAAGTGCCCGGACCGGCATGCCGTTCACCGCGAAAGTCGAGCAACCCGTAACCCAGTACGGCGTCGTGGCCATTCCGGCGGGTTGGACGGTTCGTGGTGCAGTCACGGAATCCGAACCGGCGGCCCGAGTCGGCGGCACGGCGAAGCTGTCGCTACGAATCGACGAGATCGTCACGAGTAAGGGCGAAATCTACGCTCTCGACGCCCGCGAGCTGAGGATGCAGGGCGAGAGCACGGCCCAGGGTGACGTCGAGAAGGTGCTCGGCGGGACCGTCGGAGGTCTGGTCATCGGCGGGATCCTCGGCGGAGAAGAGGGCGCGAAGAAAGGCGCCGCCGGTGGTGCAGTCGCGGGAGGCGTCTACGCCGTTCTGACGCGTGGAAACGACATCGTCCTGCCCGCGGGGACCGACATGGCCTTCATCCTGGACGACGATGTGACTCTGCCGTATCTGGCCATGCGCTAGGTCCGCTGGGATCCAGAACTGACGATCCGCGTCGCCGCCGGATCGGTCGGACGGACCGAATGCCCTCTGTGAACGCGCCGGTGGTCTCGTGGCTGCCGGCGCGTCGGCTTTCATATCGCTCGCAAAGCCCCATCCGTGGAAGTCGGGGGTTGGCGCGTTCTATGATGCGATGATGGAAGAGGGGATGCGCGCCCTCGATCGGGCCGCGACCGAGGTGTTGGTACGATAGATACCCAGCCGACGCCCGCTCCGGCGATGCCAGGCATTTCGCGACACGCCGGGTACGGCTTCCGCAGAGCGACGAGGTTCAGCAGCATGAAGGACGGGCAGGAACGGATGGTCGGGGCTGCGGTTGCCGAGGGAGTCCTCGACCGAGCGCCGCACGCCGCCCTCTTCTACGATCTCGATCGGGTCGCACGACGCATCGAAGAGCTGCGGGCGGCGTTTCCATCCGGCACGCTGCATGCGCTGGCCGTCAAGGCGTGTCCGATTGCCGAGCTGCTTCGCCGCACGACGGCGATGGGGTGTGGCGCCGAAGTCGCGAGCCTGGCCGAGCTCCGCCATGCCCTGCGCGTCGGTATCCCCCCTGGGCGAATCGTCTTCGATTCTCCCGCGAAGACCGAGGACGAGCTGCGTTTCGCTCTCGAACAGAGCGTACATGTCAACGCGGACTCGCTCCAGGAGATCGACCGCATCGGCGGGATCCTTCGGGCGCGGGGCGACGGACCTGTTTCCATCGGTGTCCGCGTGAACCCGGAGGTCCGGGCCGGGTCGATCGAGTCGAGCAGCACGGGTATGGCGGGATCCAAGTTCGGTGTCTCGTTGCACGACGACGAAGCAGGTCTTCTCGAACGGTTCGAAACGTTCCCCTGGCTGCGCGGATTGCACGTCCACGTCGGCTCGCAAGGGTGCTCGCTCGACTTGCTCGTGGACGGCGTAGGGAGAGTCCTCGAGCTGGCGGATCGGATCGAGCGCCTCTGTGGCGCCGGACGTCTGCGCACCTTCGACTTGGGGGGAGGTCTGTCCGCTGCGTATCAGCCGGGCGAGGTCGCGCCCGGTTTCGACGACTATGCGAATCTCCTCCACGATCGTGCTCCGCGCCTGTTCGCCGAAGACTGGCAGCTCATCACCGAATTCGGCCGCGCGGTGTGGGCGAGCTCTGCGATCGCCCTCACTCGCGTGGAATACACCAAGACCTCGCACGGACGACAGATCGCGATCGGACATCTGGGAGCGGACATGTTTCCGCGCACCGCCTATCTACCGGACGTCTGGCCCCACGAGGTGCGCGTCTTCGGTCGCGACGGACGTCCCAAGGGAGGGCAGACGGTGGAGCAGGACATCGCCGGCCCGCTGTGTTTCTCGGGAGACCTGGTGGCCCGGGGGCGGCCGCTCCCTTTGATCGAGCCGGGAGATATCGTGCTGGTCGCGGACGTGGGTGCGTACACGCTGAGCATGTGGTCGCGCTACAACAGCCGGGTATCACCGCCGGTCTATGGATCGACGCACGACTCGCCGGATCTGATCCCGCTCCGTCGCGGCGAGGACGTCGACCGCGTGCTCGACTTCTGGGAGTGATCGATCAACGCTGCCGATCCGCGGATGACTCATCGATGGGGACCGAACGACCCCTCGGCCTCCCGCATCGTGGGAGCGGCCCCACTA
>JAGQHR010000352.1 GCA_020431745.1 Candidatus Eiseniibacteriota bacterium | reverse complement strand
ATACCCGCTGGTCCGCCATCAGCGCGTGTTCTCGAAAGAGCGCACGGATTCCCGGGACCTGCAGCAGCAGAAAAGCCCAGCCGAGTGCGGCTGCCGCGACCACTGCGCGCCGCGCCAAGCGCGGATCGCGATTCTCGACGAACTTCTTGGTGCCCCAGAGCGAGACGCTGCTGACCAGGATCATGAGGGTGCTGAACCAGAACCAGATGGGCATCCGGATCCGCTCCAGCCCCTGCGCGCTGGTCACGTGAGCATCGATCTGCCCCGTGCGGGCGATGAGGTAGATCGCGAGCGTACCGAGGAAGAATACGCTCGCTCCCAGGAGTCCGAATCGGATGGCCGTGGGGGTGAAGCCGAGATCCCGTCGGGGGTCGGATGGGAGACCGGTCGCCAGGTGCTTCATGACGTCCTCCTCTCTTGGGAGCGCATCACAGGGCGATTGCGGTGCGCTCGCGCCCGTCGATGGACGTCGCTCGACCGGACCCGGACATCACTGCGTGCAGATCCGGACCCGACTCGGTGGGCCGGGGATGGAGAAGGGGAGACCGGATCCCGTGCGCGGGTTCCGGCGGTGGTGGGGGTCCGACGCCAAGAGCATACGCCGGGTCGTCGGGGTGTGAAAGATCCGGACTTCCCACCCTGCTGCAGGAAGGCTCAGGAGCCCACGGGTTCGATCCGAACCTCGCCCTCGCTGATCTTGTGGTAGTGCGCCCGAACCTCTTCTTCGGAGAGGGCCCGACCATAGACCCGGACCTCGTCGACGAGTGCGTCGAGCTCGGCGACGGACGACTTGCCGACCCGGAGGCTCTTGCCGTTCCAGGGAATCGGTCCCTCGTGGCGGACCGTGCGCCTGCTTCGGACACCGTCCAGGTAGACCCGAACCAGCTCTCCGTCGTAGGTCGCGACCAGGTGATGCCAGACGCCGAGGGGGATGTGAGCGGTGGAAAACTTGCTGCTGCTCGTTGGATTCGCGAGGCTCACGAAGACGTCGTCCGTGATCACCAGGAGCGCGAAGTCGGTCTTCCCCTCGGGACCGATCTCGAGCAGCGGCTGGGCCGGTCGAAGACGTTGCAACGCGAACCAGATCTCGACGCTCGCGGCATTCAGTTCCTCGGGCCCCGTCAGTTCTTTCACGCCCACGAAATCGGGCGGCGCGAGCTCCAGCACGTGCCCCGCGGCATGGACGTCCCGGTTGTCTGCACAAGGGCTGCCACCCACGCGCCAGCGATTCCCTCCCAGCTGCGCACGTCCGTCGTTGTGATGCTCGGTCTCGTCCCGGACCGCGAAGCCCTTGCCGTCCTCCATCAGCCATTCCAAGAGGAGGGAGGGGTCGCGCGTTCCGTCGGGCCGACGGGTGTACGAGATTTGGAAGGGTGAGGGGACGTCCACGGCATCTTCCGCCGGGTCGGATCCGGGATACACGTGCAGGATCGCCGGGTCCCGGAGGCTCGGGATCCGTACATACGCGCGGGCGCCGCCGGCCGACGGTCGCGAAAGGAGCCCGCGGCTTCCGTAGAGAGCGACGCGGGAGGGTCGATCGCCCGCGTATGATCGGGTCGTGTCGGTCGGCCCGTCGCTCCACAGCACCTGAAGCTCGGGAGCGGCGTCCTGCACCCGGACTGCGTAGTTCTGGATCGTCGGGCCGGGCGCGAGCGGGCCGGAGCCCGCCCAGGTCACGCCGCCGTCCGCGCTGAAGAGCTCCTCCAGGTAGCCGCCGTCCTCTCCCGGCTCTCCTCCCAAGGGCAGGTAGGCGCGCAAGTGCTCGGGATCGTCGACGACCAGGCATCCGCGGTCGAAGAGATGATCACAGGGAGCGATTTCGCTGATGCGCCACGTCCCGTCCCTCCGGCAGGCGAGCCTCCAAGAACCGTCGCCGCTGGTTGCGCGTTGTCGCCAAGTTCCGACGTTGAACAGGATGTAGGGCTCGTTCGCCGCATCCAGCGCGAGATCGACGACGTGCGATGAGAGCGTCGTGTCCTCGAACACCAGCCCGGCGGAGAAGTCGTAGAGAGGGGGAGGTCCCAGGGAGTCCGCGGCGGACCAGACCGACGAAAGCCCGTCGGGGGACCGCAGGTAGTAGATCCCTCGATATCGACCCGAGTCGTAGTGAAACGGGGTGAACGCGACATGGTACGAGCGGAGCGGGCGTTCGTTCCCGACCTCGGTGATGCCGTACATGGCGTCGCCCGTGGATAGGACGAGATCGCGCGCGGGGGACCACGATGCTCCGTCGTCGGTCGAGGTCACCCACGACCAGGGACGGCTGTTCGTCGCCTGTTCCCGCCGGAACGAGAGGATGATCCGCTGATCATCGAGGATGAGCGGCTGCGGGTAGGACGCCCGTTCCCGGATGGGGTCGTCTTCCACCCACGATTCGATCGACTCCGGCTCGGTCGCATGCGCCGTGCGGATCCACTGTCCGTGGGTCCCGTAGAAGATCCGCAGTCCGCCGTGGTGATCGATCAGCAGCGACGGGTTGCCGTGCGCGTCGGTCGGCAGCGGCGTGCGGGCCGCGATCATGGTCTCGGAGAGGACTCCGGTGCGGTGATCGTAGAAGCGGACGGCGGGATCGAAGCCGAAGGACCCATAGACGAAGTACGTGCGATCGTGGATGCCGACATGGTGGATCGCGGTCGGGCGCTGGCACGTGTAGTAAGTCGCGGCCGGGGTGTGGTACTGCGTGTAGCCGTCGGTCGAGCAACAGGCGAACCACGCCCCATCGGTGATGCGCCGGGGGACCAGCCGATACGGGAGCGGCGTTCGTTGACGACCCTTGCGGTCGCTCAGCTCGAACCGCAGGTCCCGCCCCTCGTTCGTCCAGAGTCCGTTCGCGAGCCCGCCCGGGAGCTCGAGGACGACCGTCGCGTCCAGAAGCGGTCCGCTCTCGGGCTCGATGCGGAAGGCCAGCCCGTTCTCCGCCCAAGGTGCGGGTTCGCAATCCGGATGCGGCGCCCGTCCGCAGCCCCCGGCCACGAGCACCAGGACCGCCGCGAGCCGGATCGTCCTCCGGCATCGGTTCGGATTCCCCGGTCCGCGATCGCGCTCGAAGCTCCGGTGCGTGCGGGCGGATGCGTCGACGCGCTCCCAACGCCCCCCGTCAAGGCTCAATCCCCGTGGCTCCCGTTGCTCACGATCTTGTTGTAGCCATCGAGCGCGGCCACCTTGTAGCACTCCGCGAACGTCGGGTAGTTGAAGACGTTCTCGACGAAGAAATCGAAGCGGGCTCCCAATGCCATCGCGACCTGTCCGATGTGGATCAGCTCGGTCGCAGCGGTGCCGATGATGTGCACTCCCAGAAGCTGGCGCGTCTCCTGGTGGAAAAGGAGCTTGAGCAGCCCGGAGTCGTCTCCCAGGATCTGTCCGCGCGCGATCTCGCGATAGCGGGCGATCCCGAACTCGTAGGGCACGCCGTCCGAGGTCAGCTCCTCTTCGGTCTTGCCCACCATCGAGATCTCCGGAACCGCGTAGATGCCCAGCGGGAACAGGTGGGGCGTCGAGGTCGCGGACATCTCGAAGGCATGGCAGGCCGCGAGTCGGCCCTGTTCCGAAGAGGTCGAGGCGAGGGCTGGGAATCCGATGATGTCACCGACCGCGTAAATGCCGGGCGCTTCGGTTTCGTAGCGCTCGTTGACGGAGATGCGTCCGCGCGAGTCGGCCTGGAGTCCCGCCTTGTCCAGATCGAGCAGCTTGGTCGCGCCGATGCGTCCCACCGAGTAGAGGACCAGCTCGCTGAGGATTCTCTTGCCTGACTTGAGGGTGGCCTCCGCATCGCCGTTCTCCCGCAGTCGGACCGCGGAGACCTCTTCGCCCAGGCGGAAGGTCACGTTCATGTCGCGCATCTGGTAGACCAGCGAGTCCGCGATCTCCCGATCCAGGAAGTCCAGGAGCCGGGTGCGCCCGTCCACCAGGGTGACTTCAGCTCCGAGCGCCGCGAAGATCGAGGCGTACTCGGTTCCGATGACACCGCCCCCTACCACGGTGAGGGTCCGGGGCAGCCGTTGGAGCGCGAGCACGCCGTCGGAGTCGATGATGGTCTCGCCGTCGAAATGGACGTCCGGCGGGTGCGAGGGGGTGGTTCCGACAGCGATGACGATCTTGTCCGCGCTCACGAGGGTGACGCCGTCGGAGCCCTCGATCTCGATCTCGTTCCGCGATCGGAACCGAGCCGTCCCGAAGTGCATCGTGATGCGGTTGCGCTGCATCTGGTTGCGAATGATGTCGATCTCGCGCGCGATCACGAACTCGCAGCGGGAGAGGATGTCGCCGATCGCCAGGTTGGGCTTGACCCAAGCCGACCGTCCGTACATGCCGCGCTGCTGATGGCCGGTCAGGAAGAGCACTGCTTCCCGGAAGGTCTTGGACGGGATGGTCCCGGTGTTGAGGCAGACGCCGCCGGGAGCCGATCTGCGTTCGGCGACGCCTACGCGCTTGCCCAGTTTGGCGGCCTGGATGGCCGCGCGTTGTCCGGCCGGTCCGGATCCGATCACGAAGAGGTCGTAGTGTTCCACGAGCCCGATGGTGACGTTCCCCTCGATGCGACGCAAGGCCCGAGGGGAGACAGTTGCCGACGCGCGCCGGGTGGTGGATGCTGGCGGAAGGCGAACGGGAGCACCGCTCCCCCCAGA
>JAGQHR010000351.1 GCA_020431745.1 Candidatus Eiseniibacteriota bacterium | reverse complement strand
CTCCGAGAGCTCGATGAGGAGGGCATCTCCGGCACCCCCATGCGCTGGGCGAGGTGCGGCGTGGTCGCCCTGGGGCCCGCCAACCTGATCGCCACCCGGGCCTTCAAGCGCGGCGGCTTCGAGCTCCAGGACGAGGGCAGCCAGCTCGTATCCGAATTGGTCGCTCCTCCACCCGGAGGACGTGTGCTCGATGCCTGCGCGGGAAGTGGAGGCAAGACGCTGCACTTGGGCGCGCTTCTGCAAGGGAAGGGAAGGATTGCAGCCGTGGGCGTCGGTCCTTCGGCCGTCCGCCAGTTGGGTGAGCTTCGCCGCCGGTGCGAACGGGCCGGCCTTCACAACGTCCAGGTCTTTTGGATCGACGAGGGAGACAGGGTTTCAGGCTACGACGAGGTCGATGACCCGGTCGTGCGCGCGGAGGATGGGTCCACCGTCGTTGATGACCCACGCGTGCGTGCGGAGGACGAGTCCACCGTCGTCGACGATCCCTCCGAGGTCGTGACGCGGGATGTCGGGCGCACGGACGAGGCGGAAACGGCTCGATGGCCGGCGTCGCTTCCGACATGGCTCGGAAAAACCGATCGCGTGCTCATCGATGCGCCATGCTCCGGCTTGGGGGTGCTGCGTCGGAATCCCGACACGAGATTCCGCCTGACTCCGGAAACCATTCCGCGTCTCGCGGCGCTGCAGCTGTCCATCCTCGAGCGGTTCGCTCCGTTCGTGAAGCCGGGAGGGCGCCTCGTCTATGCCACCTGCAGCGTGCTGCACGAGGAAAACGATGCGGTGGTCGCGTCGTTCCTCGGCGGGCACCCGGAGTTCACGGTGATGCCCGCCAAAGAGATCCTCGGCAAACCGCGTGCGCTGCGGATCGGGGACGGAACGGTGCTGCGCCTGAACCCCGCGGAGCACGGGACGGACGGTTTTTTCGCCGTGGTGCTCCGCCGGGGGTGATCGCTCGCCACGCCGGCGACACACTCGATCATCGCGGAGGCTTCGGAATCGGCTCCAGGTCCGGATCGAGGTAGCTCTTCCGCGCCGCATCGGAAAAGAGGACCTCGGCGGAATAGTGGCTGAGCATGATCTTCGAGTCAGACAGCACCGGATTCCGCTCGATGAATTCCCGGAAGTCCGCGCAGAGGTCGGTGCGTGACATGAAGTGATGCACGGCGTCGACCCATGCTCCGGTCAGCGTCTCGTGGAACTTGGCGTCGCCGATCCCGAGGTGACCCAGAAACGCCAGCAGGGCGGCTCTCATCCTTTGGGTGGCGGCATCCGGAGGATCCTGGCAGAGGTAGACGTAGGCCAGGCGAACATGGGCTTCGTGACCAAAGTCCGCGGGAGCGATCTCGAACGCCTCGAAGCGGGTACGGAACTCCTCATCTTCCTTGGACAGACGATGGGGCATCGACGATTCCTCCACGACTTTCTTCCGTTCCGGCAGACACGGGTTCCCGCGCGTCGCAGAACCAGCGCCGCCTCGGAGGCGAAGCGGACCGGCGGGCCGCATCGCTCTCAGTCACCCGATCACATACGAGTTCCTGTGCGCGGCGCGCCTCGGCTGTCTTCGGATCCGGGCCTGAGTCCCGCAGCAGCATGAGAAGATGCGTCATCGGGTCCCACGCGTGATCCAGGCAGTCGCGTTCCGCCTCTACTCGGAGTAGTCGTAGAGGGGCTTGCCCTTGTCGACCACGTGCACCGTGAACAGCTTCAGAGGAGTCTCACCTACGACCTCGAAGCCGCCATGCTTGACGTCTCGGAGATTCATCAGCGAGGCACCCGTGGCCAACGCCATCGGCTCCTTGCCCGGCGCCTGAACGCTGGCTCCTTGAATCACGTAAACCGCCTCCATGCCATGGTGGAAGTGGCGGGCCAGAGTCTCCCCCGGCTGATACTCGGAAACCGATGCGATCATTTCCATGCCCGGCGCTCCGGACAAGTCCGCGCGATGCAGCTCGACACGCTGCTTCGAGTCGACAGCGCTCTGCGCGCAGAGTCCGGTGGCGATGCCCAACCCGAAGATCAAGAGGGCGGCGACCGGTCCGAACTTGATCCTTCTCCTCACTCCTGCCTCCATTCCGGCTGATGCCGTTCCTACTTCGGCGAGGCATTCAGCGAGATGGCCGCCCGAATCAGGACCTTCAGCGCCTTCTCGTCGATCTTCTCGCCTTCGTGAATGTCGATGGCACGTCTCGTCCCGCCATCCAGGCTCGCGTTGAAGAGACCTGCCGGATCCGGGAGTGAGGCGCCTTTGGCGAAGGTCATCTTCACCTTGTCCTTGTAGGTCTCGCCGGTGCAGATCATCCCGTCGTGATACCACACCGGGACGCCGCGCCACTTCCAGTCCTCGACGATCTCGGGATCGGCCTGCTTGATCAGGGCGCGAACGCGGGCGAGGGTCTTGCCTCGCCAGTCTCCCAGCTCCTCGATCCTCTCGTCGATGAGTTGCGATGGTGACTTTCCCTTCGGAGATCCACTCTTCGCCATGGTGTCTTCTTTCTCGGTTACTCAGCTTCTCGGCTCGTCGAGCGAGCGATGCGACCGAACGCGACCCGCCGCCCTCCCGGGTCGACTCAGCTCGACCGGTATCGTAACGGTGTGGCCCCGTTGCGACGAAGGCCGCCGTTCCGTGCCGCAGGAGCATACCGCATCCTGTCTAGCTTCGAGTCTGCCTCCCATTCGCTCGCATCGATCGAGGCAACACCCGGGGGGGATGAGGGCCAGGAGCTACGGAATCCATCCCGGGAGCTTCGAAGCCTGTCGGATCCAGCCCGCGAGAAGATCCGGATCCGGATCCTCATCCTTATAGATGTCGAGGTAGCGGACGTCGGGATGCTTGGAGGCGCCGGGCGGAAGCGGGTCCAGCAGGGCGCCGCGGAAGAAGGTGACTTTGACGTACTTCGCGAAGCAGTGATAGCTGAGGAACCAACCTCGATCTTCCATCCCGTAGAAAGGCGAGTTCCACTTGACCGCCTTGCGGACACCGGGGACCGTGCGGACGATCAGCTCGTCGAGGTGGCGGCCGATGTCGCGCTTCCACTCCGGCATGAGTTCGATGTAGGCCTGAACCGGTGCGTCGCCGTCGGCCTTCGCGATCTGGGGATTGCCTCCAGCAAGGAGCTTCGGTTTCGATGTCGCCTTCGATGTCGCCTTCGCCGGCGTTCGCTTCGACGCGCGCTTCCCCGGGGTCTGCCTTGTCATCGATTTCTCGGCCGGGGTCTGCTTCGCCGTCGACTTCTTGGCGGGTTTCTTCGTCGTTTTTCGGACCATGGATCACCGCTCCGATGGCAACGAGGATGTGCCTCAGCGCCGGGGTCAGGCGACTCGATGCGAGCGCAGGAACGCACGACCGACCGGTGTTACCCGGACGACGCGCTCCTTGACCTCGACGAGGTCGGCGGCCAGGGCGTCTTCCCAGATCGTGAGCCTCGGACACGACGTTCTCCAGGCATCCATCACCTGGGAATACGGCTTCGGTTCATGGCCGATCCATTCGAGAAGATCGAGAATCAGCGACTCGTTGTTCATTCCTGGCACTCGGTCTCCGTCCTGCCGCGCTCTTCTACCGTCGTCGATGCCGCGTGCGCCAGGAACGGCCAGGCACTCGCTCGAGCGTCATCCCGCTCTGCCGTGATCCGTGGGACCAAACACAGGTCGTACAGATCGTGGCGGACGATGCGTCCTCCGAATCGGTCGACGATGAGTTTGGAGAGGCACCCGAGCAACCCAGCGCGGCGGGTCTCCTCCAGAACGAGTATATCCGAGAACGTTCCCAACAGGCCGCAGTACGAGGCGGCATCATGTCGCCTTTCGCAAAGGAAGCGTCGATGGATGACGTCGCCGAAGTCGGGGCCTTTCAACTCGTCCAGAGGGGCGACCACGTCACCCGGCCCTACCTGTCCGCGGGCAGGGTCGTGGCTCGGGTCCCAGCGTGCGTAGCAGGCCTGGCTTGCGGCAAAGAATGGATCCTCTCCCCGAGCGACACCCCAGCGGGTTTGCACGATCGCGAGCCATCCCCCGGGCCGTAGCAGTCGCGCGCACCTTTCCAAACGCGTCGATGGATCCAGCCAGTGGAACGACGTTGCGGCAACCACGACATCGAACGATCCCGGTGTTGTCACCCAATGATCGAAATCCGCGGTCACGACCTCGACCTGGGGGAAGTGGGACAAGGCACGACGAGCCACGTCGGCCAACCGCGAACCTCGCTCGACCGCCGTGAGCCTTGGCCCGCGCATCGCCAGCGGCCCGCTGAGCTGTCCCGTTCCGGGCCCGATCTCCAGAACTCTGGTGCCGGTGCGAATGTCGGCCAGGGATACGAGCTCATCGACCAGCGGTTCGGGATAGCCGGGACGCGCTTCGTGATATGCCTCGGCGACGGAATCGAAAGAATCTCGCCGAAGCTGGTGCCTGTCTCGACTCATTGTTGCTCCGCGCCACGTCTTGACTTCCGCGAGCGATGTGTATCGCGACGGCACGGCGGCGACATCCGTCCGTGAGCCGAGAACGTGCCGTTCGCCGTCAGACCCACATGCGTTCGACACCGGCCGCACGGCGGGCATCGGCGAGATGTCCCCGGTGCATGTACCAATGATCCGCCACATATTGCAGGCAGCTGCGGTAGGTGCCAAACGTCTCT
>JAGQHR010000350.1 GCA_020431745.1 Candidatus Eiseniibacteriota bacterium | reverse complement strand
GCCTTCCTCCAGGCGCGCGCTCCCGGCACCGCGGCCTGGACCGCGCTCGTGATTCCCGGCTCGCCTCGCCCTGCGTCGGTACAGGACCTGCACATGAGCGGGACCGGATCGGTGACCGCCGCCCTGGTCGGGACCAGTGGGGGAACGACCGGAGGCGGAGTCGTTCGGGATGCCAGGATCGAGTACGAGCTGGAGGGAGGAATCTACGCCGTCGCCGAGGACGAGAACGGCAAGCTCTACGCGGCGGGGTATGAAGGATCGGCTCCCGATGTGCGCCCAGTCCTGCTGGTCCTCGAGCCGTAGGCGAGGGGGCTGGAACGTCCGCGAGAACCCCGTTTCGGTTCGTTCCCGGAGGCGTGGAGAGCCGAAGGCCAGTTCTGGCTCGACTCTAGCGCCTTCTCGAGAGGACGGACCGGCTCCCGGCCGGACGAGTGCGCTGCCGGTGCTCTTGAGCTAGAGTCGGCGCGGATCCATTTGGGTCCGGAGTCGGATCCTCCCAAGGAGCGCCGATTGGAAGACGATCGACCCGAGCGCGCCAAGTCTCGGACGGCACCGGTCTCGCCGGGAACGCGGATTCGCCAGTACGACATCCTCGCCGAGATCGGCCGGGGTGGCATGGGTATCGTCTACCGTGCGAAGGACACGGAGCTCGATCGCTTCGTCGCCCTGAAGTGCCCTTGGCGCGAGCTGGCCGAGGAGCCGAGCACTCGACGACGGTTCCTCCACGAAGCGCGGGCCACCTCGCGGATCTCGCATCCATCGATCGTGCCGATCTTCGCGGTGTTCGAGGAAGACGGATCGCCGTGGATCGTGCTTCATCTGGTCGATGGATCCGATCTCCAGCGGATCATCGAACGGACCGGCTCGCGCGACGGGGCCACCATCGGGGAAGTCATCCGTTGGTCGGTCCAGCTGGCGGAAGGGCTCGAGGCGGCCCACGAGCAACGGATCCTCCACCGGGACATCACGCCCCGGAACATCCTCATCGATCGCAGCGGTCGCGCGCAGATCACCGATTTCGGCCTGGCTCGAAGTTTGCGGAACATCGACCCGCTCGGCTCGACGCCACCGCTGGGACTCTCGAGCATCTCGAGTGAGGGCGCGATCGTGGGAACCCCGCGCTACATGTCTCCGGAACAGGTGCTGGGACGGGATCTCGACGGGAGAAGCGATCTCTTCTCCCTCGCCTCCGTTCTCTACGAAGTCACGACCGGTGGTCCCGCGTTCCCCAGCTCTCAGCTCGGCGAGGTCTTCCAAGCGATCACTTCGCGAGAACCGGCACCGGTCCGAAGGTTCAGCTACGAGATACCGGATGAGTGGGAGCGCATCCTTCTCAAGTGTCTGCGCAAGAAACCGGAAGACCGATTCCCGGATGCCCGGTCTTTGCTCGTCGATCTGCGGGCCCTGCAGCGCGACCTCGAGCTCCGCGAATACTCCTCTTCTGTGGACAAGGTCTCGCCGCCTCCCCGTTCTCGCCTCCGCTGGATCGGTCTGGTGCCGTTGCTCCTGATCGCGGCGTTGCTGGCGCGTTGGGCCTTCAGCGCGAAGACGGAGCCGGATCTGATTCCCAAGGGGCCGACCGTCCGGGTGACCAGCGGTGAATCGTGGGACCGCGAGCCGGTCCTCTCTCCCGACGGGACGCGGATCGCGTTCACCTCGGACCGGGCCGGGAGCAGCGACATCTATCTGATCGATGCCCGGGGGGGCGATGCGCTCCGGCTCACCGACTCCGATGCAGAGGAGACCAATCCCGCTTGGGATCCGGACAGCCACTTCATCTACTACGTTTCGGACAGCGGTGAAGGCCCGTCGATCTGGAAGGTGGGGCAGATGGGGGGCAGCCCGACCCTCGTCCTGGACGACGCGATCGATCCGGCGCCGTCGCCGGATGGCACCCGGCTCGCGTTTGCTCGCGCCGGGACAGACGGACTCCATCGCATTCACGTGGTGGCTTTGGACGAGCTGACGAGCCCGCGCGTCTTGACCGGAAACACGCACGGGAAATTCCTCCACTACGCGCCCTGCTGGTCCCCGGACGGAAGCAAGGTCGTCTACTCGGGCTTCGATGACCTGTGGACGGTTGCGGCGAACGGGAAGGATCAGCCCCGACCTCTCACTCGATTGGGCTCGGGGGATACGGATCCGGTGTTCCATCCCGACGGGAAGAACGTCCTTTTTTCCTCGCGCCGGGAAGGGGCGGAGGCACTGTGGCGAATCTCCACCCGTCGCAGCGAGCCCGAAAGGCTCAGCCTGGGTTCGGGCCAGGAGAGCCATCCGACCTTTTCACAGGATGGTTCCCGTTTCGCGTACGCGTCGTCCGCGGGAACGTTCGCGCTCGTCCTCCATGATGTTCGGACCGGTTCCGAGGTGCGACTGCCCGGAGCTCAGGACGACTTCATGCCGACGTTCTCGCCGGACGGCTCCGCGATCGTCTTCACGTCTTCCCGGCAAGGTCCGACTCGCGATCTTTGGAAACAACGTCTGCGTGACGGTGCGCCGGATGGCGACCCGGAGAAGCTGACCGACCTCCCCGGGCACGCCTCCCATCCGGTCTACTCGCCCGATGGACGCTGGATCGCCTTCTATCGAATCTTGGATACCGAACGGGACGTCTACGTCGTATCGAGCCGGGGTGGAGGGGCGGAGCGCATCACCGACGATCCCGGCTCCGACATCACGCCGGCCTGGTCTCCCGACGGGACGGAGCTACTCTGGGTCTCCGACCGCTCGGGCCGCCCGGAGGTGTGGTGCATCGGTGTCGACGAGGGCCACGCCGCAGGATCCCCGAGGATGCTCACCCACGTGAGTGATATCCCCAACGCTCCCTGCTGGTCGCCCGATGGCCATCACGTCGTTTTCGTCGGATCGGGCAAGCAGGACGAGGTCTGGCAGCAAGCGACCGAAGGCGGCGACCCTGTCGCGATCACGAGGGGTGCCCACGCGAAGCGGGCGCGCTATGATGCCACGGGCCGACTTTGGGTGGTTGGAAGCTGGGACACTGATCGGCTGAGCTGCCGAATCGTGGATCCCCGGACGGGAGAACCATCGGAGACAGGCGTCGTACTGGGCTCGCTCGAAAGCCCTCCCATGATCGACGTTCTCATCGAACCGCCGCTGCTCTGCTTTTCGCACGAAACTCCCCGCGGTTCGATCTGGCTGATCGATGGCCGTTGAGCGACTCGAATCCACATCGAGCGAGCGAAAGGAGAGACCCATGCGAGATCAGACCAATCCGCAGTCGAAGACCCTGACCGCCGGCGAGGTTTGCCGCCGTCTCACGATTCTGGCGGAGTGGGTGGAGAACGTCCGCCAGACCGCCTGCGGTTTGCCTCCCGACCATCAGGAAACGCTGCTGGATCCTTTTATGGTGGCCGTCATGAAGGCAATGGAAGAGACCTCTCTTTCCGGCAGCACGAATCCTCCCTGGCGCGGCGGGGCGTGTCCTCCACCCGCCGGAGACGTATAGCGCGGATGTCCGGCTCTGAACGTCCGTCGGTGGCGGGGGCCACTCCGGACGCGGACGCATCCCGTCGTTCGATCCGATCGGTGACGGTCGTGCTGACCTCGCAATGCAATCTCCGGTGCGGCTACTGCTTTCAGAACGACAAGAAGCCGGGTCGGATGGATCGCGAGACGTTGCGCAGGTCGATCGATCTCCTGTTGGACTCGCGCGCGCACGATTTGGAGCTCCAGTTCTACGGAGGTGAACCGTTCCTGGAACAGGAGAGCCTGCGGTGGGCGGTCGAGTATGCGGAGGCCCGGCGGCGTGAGGACCAACGGATCCAGTACTTCGTCACGACGAACGGCACCCTGGTCGATGACGAGGCGTTGGGATTCCTCAACCAACACTCCGTGCGATTGCAGCTGAGCTTCGATGGCATTCCGGAGGTCCAACGACAGCGCGCCCAGGGCTCCTTCGAGCGGCTGGATCGACTGCTCTCGGTCGCGAAAGAGCGTTATCCTGCCTGGTTCGTCTCCCGTCTGCGCGTCGCCATGACTCTGACTCCGCTTGCGATCGACCGGTTCGCCGAGTCCGTGGGCTACTTCTTCCAGAAGGACGTTCGGGAGATCGAGGTGGCGCCCGCGATCACGCCGGTCCCCCGGTGGCAGGAAGACTGGAGAGAGGCGCTCTCGACTCAGCTCGAGCGGATCCTCGAGCTGAGCGTGGAGCATCAACATCGCTTTGGGCGAGTTCCTTTCTTGCCGTTCCGTGCCCGATCGAGCACGGAAGGGCCGCCACCGGCGGATCTTGCCATGTGCGGCGTCGACGGAACCTCGGATGTCGCGGTCGATGTCGACGGCGACGTCCACGGCTGCGTCATGTTCGCCGGCTCGTTCCAACACCGGCCATCAAAGCAGGTCGCCGAAAGCTTCGACCGGATGCAGATCGGCGTCCTCTCCCAGAATCCACAGGATCTCGATGCCGGCCTGGAACGCTATCCGGAGCAGGTACGGCGGGCTGGGTACTTCCACGACAAGCGGAGGAAGCACTCGCCGTACGCCCGCTGCGCAGAGTGTACGTTCCTTTCCCGGTGCTCGGTCTGTCCCGTCTCGATCGGCAACCTCCCCGGGAACGACGATCCCCACCGGATCCCGGCGTTTCTCTGTGCGTGGAACATGGCCTCGTTGGACGCTCAGGA